>JBKJTK010000155.1:0-4163 GCA_046590875.1 Chiayiivirga sp. | reverse complement strand
GCTGCTGATGCTCGATCGGATCGACGGCTACTGGCCCGGCGCGGGCGCGGCGGGACTCGGCCAGTTGCGCGCGGTCAAGGACGTCGATGCCAGCGCGTGGTTCTTCAAGGCGCATTTCTTCCAGGACCCGGTCCAGCCCGGCTCGCTCGGCATCGAGGCCATGATCCAGGCCCTGCAGTTCTACATGCTGCACACCGGCATGGATCGCGGTATCGCCGCGGCGCGCTTCGAACCGATCGCGCTGCAGCGGCCACACCGGTGGAAATACCGCGGCCAGGTATTGCCGCATCACCGCCAGGTGCACACGACGCTGGAGATCACCGAAACCGGACACGACGCGCGAGGGGCGTATGCGCTCGCCAACGCCAGCTTGTGGGCCGACGACCAGCGGATCTACGAACTCAACGACCTGGGGATGCGGATCGTGTCCGGCCTGATCGTGTCCGGGACGGCGGCCGCCAGCGCGGGCTGAATCCATGCGCGATGCCGTCGCTCATGTCGAAATTGCGCGCCTGGCCCGGGTGCTCGTGGACGTGCCCGCCGCGCCGTCGCATTGGTTGTCCGAATCCGAGCAGGAACGTCTCGCGGGGTTACGCCACGACGTGCGCCGGGCGCAGTACCTCGCTGGCCATTGGCTTGCGCGCGTGCTGCTGGCGCGCGCTCACGGCGGCGAGCCCGAGCACTGGCGCCTGCGAGCGCGCAGGGATCTGCCGCCGCAGGCGCAGGGCTTTGAGGAGGTGATGAGGATTTCGATCAGTCACAGCGGCGACTGGATCGCCGCCGCGGTGGCCACGGTCCCGATCGGCATCGACCTGGAGCAACGTCCGCGGGTGCTGGATGCCGCGATCGCGCCGCTGTTGCTCAACGCCGACGAGGCTCCGGGCAGCGTCGATTCCGACGCCTTGCTGCAACGCTGGGTCGCCAAGGAAGCCTGGCTCAAGCGCCGCGAAGAAGTCGCCTTGCCGGCGCGGCTCTCGGAGCTACAACTGCGCCCGGTAGCGCGTGAACACGCCGACGTGCGCATCGACAGCCACGCGGCATGGCATGTCGCGCTCGCCATCGACCCCGCTTGCGTCTTGCGACGGCAATGCGAGGTGACGCTGACCCCGGGGCCCGGATTTTCGGTGGTCGACCCTCGGTCACCGGCGGGGCCGGGGTGAGCCGCCGAGCAACCGGCGGCGTTTGCGCGACGTTGCATGCTTCACCTTGTGCGGGGGAATCCGCCGCAAAGACCACTTTGCGCCGAGAATGAGTAAGGCGAGTCGCCTCGTGTGAGATCTAGTTGAGATTGGCCGCAGACATCCAGCGGATTTTGGCCGCAACGCATCCGCGGTGATCGTCGACGCCAAGGCTCGTGGGATTGGAAAGCGTCTGGGAGTCTGGACATACTCGCCCCGTTACGCCCCGCTCCAGGGCATGAATTCAAGCCTGCAGAGACACGTATGAGCCACCGACACATTTTTCATCTCTCAATCCCTGTGGCCGACCTGCAACTGGCCAAGAACTTTTACGTGGGTGTCTTGGACGCAGTCGTTGGAAGAGAGAATCCGGACTGGTTGGACATTCTCCTTTGGGGGCACCAAATCACTTTGCAGCTTCGGCCTGCCGAGGTACTGCCGCTGAAGCAGCAAGGCAAGCGCCATTTCGGTGTTGTGCTGCCGTGGGACGAGTGGGAATGTGAGGCTGGTCGAGTGCGCTCAACCGGCGCTACCTTTCTCGGGGAACCAAAAACACTGTATGGCGGAACCGCCGAGGAACAGGCTAAGTTTCACTTGGCTGATCCAAGTCACAACATTATTGAGGTCAAGGCCTACCGTAGCGTTAGTGGCACTCTTCATTTGTCGCCGTCGCAGGAGCAGGCCTAACAATTCTGAACGGCCTCGGCTTTCGTGGAGGCGGCCTTGTCTAAGGCCCTCACGCAAGGGCTATGTGCTCAACCGGACCGTCGGGCACATGTTACGTTCAAACAACTTCGACTGACTGTAGGAAAAGTCAGTGACCCGAAAATGTCTCTCGCTGATGCTCGCGTACGCGCATGAATCCCGGTCTGCGGGCGAAATCGCACTCAGAATCGAACTGTCGCGAGCGTCTTTTGTTCGCATTTTCAATGCTCCGACGTTATGCCGACTTTTTCTACAGCCTCGTTAGGCATGTCATGAAAAATCCGCGCTGGAAGAGCCTGAAGTTCATCAATCCGGAGAAATTTCTTCGGGGGATTCAAGCGCCACAAAGTGAGTTGGACGGACAGTCCATTTACGGAGTTTCAAGTCAGCTTAGAGACAGACGCGTCCGGTCAATTGAAGAGGACAGAAGATGTGCCGCTTTCTGCTATGGATTTGGCGCTGTTACAGGGAAAAGGGTTCTATTCAGTGATTTCGAGTCATCCGACTATGACTACGTGCTTTCTGCTGAGCATGAAGGCCATGCCCACTTCATTCCATTGCAAATGAAGCAACTCGTTCCGGAATGGAGGAGCGCGACAACATCATTGCAACTTGAGATAGACAAGCTCGCCAAATATCGGACTTCTTCTGATCTTGTTGTTGCAATCCATGTGAATCGCAGGGTCAACATCCAGATCGAAAAACTTGATCTCAGCTCGCTAAATATCAATGAACTTTGGCTATTTGGCGTGCTTGACCAGAAATATCAAGAATGGCTATTGCTCGGCGACATAAAGAAACCAACATACGGCGCTTATCGTTACAAACTTCCGGCACATGCCTAACGATTCCGTCGAGCGTGCATGCAAACCGCCAGCCGGTTGCCAAGCCTCGCCTTGGCAACTGACCACTTTCGCCAGCGGAATTGCCCGACACCGGCGAGAGTTTGACCGGCGCCTTCCGCCGGAACAACGCCACCCGCCGCGCATCGCACACAAAACCCACGAGATAGAGGACCGACGTGGCGGCGCTGCTCAACCCTCGCCCGGTGAGAGAATGGCCGCGCTGGCGCAACCCGTGGCAAGTGCCTCTTTCGCAGCCTTACCGTTTCCGTTGAATCTGGAGTAGCTGATGACCATGGCGTTCGAGCAGTCCCTCCAGTCCATGCGTGACGCGTGGCAGGCCTACGAGGCCGCTGCGCACATAGCTTGGTTGTCCTTGCTCAACGAGCGACCGGAGGTTCGCGTGCTTCTCGAGTCCTACGGCATGGAAGTAGACCTCGCTGAGGGCTGGTTTTGCTCTCGCAGCTTCGACGATGAAACCAAGACAGCTATCGAGATGTATGGCGAGGCTCGAGGGGCCGAGGTCGCGGCTCGAATTGCCCAGAACGTACATGGCATTTTCGCTTAATGGATTGGAAGCCGGTGTCTGTCGCCAGACTGGTGTAAACGCCAGCCAGATGCCCAGCCTCGCTTTGGCAACTGAACACCTTCGTCAGCGGAATTGCCCGGCATCGGCGAGAATTTGACCGGCGGTTCTCGGCCAGGAACGGACGGACGAGCAACCCGCTAGCCTTCCCATGAGCGGACATTCAAATTCGCTGTACGAACGGACGCATGCGAGCTCTTGAGCGCGTTCTTGGTCGGGTAGCCGAGCTGGCGAATGGTCACGCCGACTCGATTGCCCAGCTTGATATACAGCTGCACGGCACGAAGCCAATCCTCGTATGAATACATGAACTACCCCTTCAGATAGTCCAAGAATTCGTCCGCATCCCCTGCGGGTCAATTTTCATCGCGCGGCAACAACCTTTGCTTGCTGAGGCGTCCGGGTTGCTATTTGACGGCGCTGGCACTGGAGTTGGCACCCGCTTTGGCAACCTGGCCGTCCTGGTCGCCGCTGCCACCCGAGACCCCGGCCGCCCCGATAATTTTTCCGTCCACGATGATGGGCACCCCGCCATCAATGGGAATTGCCCCTGTGAGGCGTAAGAGGCGGAGGCCCTCTCCGCCCGCCGCTACGCTGTCCTGAAACAGTTTGGTAGGGCGCCGGAACAACGCCGCGGTGCGGGCCTTCTCGATCGCTAACTCGACACTGCCTGTCTGGGTGTCCTGCATTTTCTCAAAATACACCAGATAGCCCCCGGTATCGACGATGGCTATGGCCATCTTCCAATTGTTTTTCTGCGCCTCCGCAATCGATGCGGCAGCTGCGTTCTTGGCGCTTTCGGTACTGATCGATAGGCCGTAGGGAATTTGCGGTGGTGGTGCAAGGGGCGTC
>JBKJTK010000513.1:0-11860 GCA_046590875.1 Chiayiivirga sp. | reverse complement strand
TGCCGCCGATGATCCGGGTGGACGGCGATGTCCGCCGCATCAATATCCCGGCCCTGGACCACAAGCAGGTGCACTCGCTGGTCTACGACATCATGTCCGACAAGCAGCGCCGCGACTACGAGGAATTCCTCGAGGTCGACTTCAGCTTCGAGATTCCCGGCCTGGCCCGCTTCCGCGTCAACGCCTTCAACCAGAATCGCGGCGCCGGCGCCGTGTTCCGTACCATTCCCAGTCAGATCCTCTCGCTTGAGGAATTGGGCTGTCCGCGGGTGTTTTCTGAACTTATCAGCCAGCCGCAGGGCCTGATCCTGGTCACCGGCCCGACCGGTTCGGGAAAGTCAACCACCCTGGCCGCGATGATCGACCATATCAACAAGAGCGAGTTCGGCCACATCCTGTCGGTGGAAGACCCGATTGAGTTCGTGCATACCTCGCAAAAGTGCCTGATAAACCAGCGCGAAGTGCACCGAGACACGCACGGCTTCAACGAGGCCTTGCGCTCGGCGCTGCGTGAAGACCCCGACTACATCCTGGTTGGCGAGTTGCGCGACCTTGAGACCGTCCGCCTGGCGCTGACCGCGGCGGAGACGGGCCACCTGGTGTTCGCAACCGTGCACACCTCGTCTGCGGCCAAGACCATTGACCGCATCATCGACGTGTTCCCCGCCGGTGAAAAACCGATGGTGCGCTCGATGCTGTCCGAGTCCCTGCGAGCGGTCATTTCGCAGTCGCTGATGAAGAAAGTCGGCGGTGGCCGCATTGCGGCGCACGAGATCATGGTCGGCATTCCCGCCATCCGCAACCTGATCCGCGAAGACAAGGTCGCGCAGATGTACTCGTCCATCCAGACCGGGCAGAACGTCGGCATGCAGACGCTCGACCAGTGCCTGCAGGACCTGACCAAACGTGGCCTGGTGACCAAGCCGCAGGCCCGTGAATACGCCAAGGACAAGAAACTGTTCGATTGATCCAACCGGTCTGAAACAACCCCCGGCAACTGTTTTGGAGTATTGCCATGAGCAGCATCGACTTCACCTCCTTCCTCAAGCTGATGGCGCACAAGAAGGCCTCCGACCTGTTCATCACCTCGGGGGTGCCACCAACAATGAAGGTCAACGGCAAGCTGTCGCCGATCACCCAGAGCCCCTTGTCGCCGCAACAGGCGCGCGACTTGGTGCTGAACGTGATGAGCCCCTCGCAGCGCGAGGAATTCGAAAAGACGCACGAGTGCAACTTCGCCATCGGTGTGTCCGGCGTCGGCCGCTTCCGCGTGTCCTGCTTCTACCAGCGCAACCAGGTGGGTATGGTGCTGCGCCGGATCGAGACCCGGATCCCGACCATCGAGGAGCTGAACCTGCCGCCGATCGTCAAGACCCTGGCGATGACCAAGCGCGGCATCATCCTGTTCGTCGGCGCCACCGGCACCGGCAAGTCCACCTCGCTGGCGGCCATGATCGGCTACCGCAACCAGAATTCGTCGGGCCACATCATCACGATCGAGGATCCGATCGAGTTCGTGCACAAGCACGAAGGCTGCATCGTCACCCAGCGCGAAGTCGGCATCGATACCGACAGCTGGGACGTCGCTTTGCGCAACACGTTGCGCCAGGCACCCGACGTCATCATGATCGGCGAGGTGCGTACCCGCGAAGGCATGGATCACGCGATCGCGTTCGCTGAAACCGGACATCTGGTGCTGTGCACCCTGCACGCCAATAACGCCAACCAGGCGATGGACCGCATCATCAACTTCTTCACCGAAGATCGTCGCAATCAACTGCTGATGGACCTGTCGCTCAATCTCAAGGGCGTGGTCGCGCAACAACTGATACCGACGCCGGATGGCAAGGCGCGCCGGGTCGCAATGGAAGTCCTGCTCGGCACGCCGCTGGTACAGGACTACATCCGCGACGGCGAGATCAACAAGCTGAAGGAGATCATGAAGGAGTCGACGAATCTTGGTATGCGTACGTTTGATCAGAGCCTGTTCGAGCTCTACCAGGCAGGCGAGATCAGCTATGAGGACGCCTTGCGTCACGCCGATTCCTCCAACGAGGTCCGCCTGCGCATCAAGCTGGCGCAGGGCGGGGACGTGCACACGCTCAGCCAGGGACTGGACGGGGTCGAGTTGCTCGAAACCCGCTGACGCCTACCTGCTGTCAACCAGCAGTCGATGCGCCACTTCGAGCAATTCCGGTAGCACCACGGGCTTGCGCACGAACGCGGTGCGCAGCGCGTCCGGCAGTTCCTCCCGCGTCGGCGTATGGTCTTGGTCGACCAGCAACAAGACCGGACCGACGTACTCGCGTTCCTGCAACTGCAACAGCGTGCGCACGCTCGACAGCAGACGCATGTCGGCATCCAGCACCACCAGATCCGGCTGTCCGCGTTCTTCGATGGCTCGAATCGCCGCGGTACCGCTTTGTGCGAGATGGGTGCGATAGCCGTTCAATGCGAGGCCATCGCCGAGCAGGGCGAGGCTGCCGGCTTCCTCGCCGACCAACAGGACATGTGCACCGACCACCGCCGGCGTGCTGTCGAGCAGGTTCTTCCGGGCCACACCCAGGGTTGGTAGATAGAGTTCGAAGCGCGTGCCCTGGTCGGTTGCGCTGATGACCTGCATCGCGCCCCGGTGGTTGGCGACGATGCGCTTGCACGACAGCAAACCGAGCCCGGTGCCATCTTTCTTGGTGGTGTAGAACGGCGTAAACAGGTGCTTCTGGACTTCCGGACTCATGCCCGTGCCGGTGTCGGCCACGGTGATGCGCAGGTAGCGATCCGGTGGCAGGGATGTGCCGCCGATGTCGGTGGTCGCGGCCAGGTCTACCAAAGACGCGCCGAGGCTGAGCGTGCCGCCGTCCGGCATCGCCTGGATCGCATTCAGGCACAGGTTCAGCAGGCACTGCTGTAATTCGGTGTCGTTGCCCTCGACGCTGAGACCGGCGGCGATTTCGTGCCTCTCCAGGCGTACTTTCCGCGGCAGGGTGCCCTGCAACAGGAGGTCGAGCGCGTGCAGCAGCGGCTGCAGTTGGACCCGACCGACGCCACTGCCGGTGCCACGGACAAACGACAACATCGACGCCACCATGTCGAGGCCGCGTTTGGCGCAGTCTTGCACCAATTCGCCAAGACGCAACAGTCGTTCGTCCTGGGTACGGTCGGCGATGATCGGCGCGACCATCAGCAAGGGTTGCAGGATATTGCGCAGATCGTGGCTCAGGCCCCCGGCGAGCATCGCGAGACTATCCAGCCGCTGCGAACGCAATAGTTCGCTCTCGGCGCGATCGTGGATGATCCGGTCGCGCGCCTCGCGCAGCGCGCGCTCCACCGCTGGCACGAGGCGTGCCGGGTTGTTCTTGATGATGTAGTCGGTGGCGCCTTCGCGAAGCGCCTTGACCGCAGTCTCCTCTCCCATGGTGCCGGACACGAAGATGAAAGGTATGTAGCGGGAATGCTCGCGCACGATCTGGAGCGCGCGATAGCCCGAGAATCCCGGCATCGTGACATCCGACAACACGATGTCGGGCTTGAAGCGATGCATCGCCGCTTCCACCCCGGCCTCGTCGTCGACACGCTGCAACTCGACATCGAGCTCGCTTCCGGCGAGCTGGCTCTCGACCAGTTCGTGATCGGACGCATCATCTTCCACGTGCAGGACGCGGATGCGACGGCGCTCGAAGTCTTCGAAGTACTGCACGGGATCCAGCGTACGCGTCGCTATTCGTCGACAGGCGGTTCGTTGAGCACGGCCCAGAACCGGCCCAGCATCTGGACAGCGGCGAAGAACTGGCCCACGTCCACCGGTTTCACCACGTAGGCGTTGACGCCCATGTCCCAACTGCGCGCCAAATCGCTTTCCTCGCGAGATGACGACAGGATCACCACCGGTATGCGCTTGAGGTGTTCATCGGCGCGCATCCGCTTGAGGACTTCCAGGCCGTCCATGCGCGGCATCTTGATATCGAGCAACACCACCGCCGGATCGCCCTTGGCGCGCTGTGTGAATTTGCCACGGCAAAGCAGGTAGTCCAGCACCTCGACGCCGTCTTCCACATGCACGATCGGATTCGCCAGTTTGGTTTCGCGCAGGGCGTCGATCGCCATCTCGGCATCGGCGAGATTGTCCTCGGCCACCAGGATGGTGCGGAGTTCCCTCTTGTTCATGTCGTGGATCCTGCGTCGTTGCGGCTGCCTGGTTGGGCGGGAAGGGTGAAATGAAAGGTGGCGCCTACGTCGGGTTGCGCCTCGGCCCAGATGCGGCCGCCGTGCCGGGCGAGGATACGGCGCACATTGGCCAAGCCAATGCCGCTGCCGGGGAATTCCGACGCCTTGTGCAAACGCTGGAACACGCCGAACAGGTTGCTTGCGTACTCCATGTCGAAACCTGCACCGTTGTCCTTCACGCTGAAGTGGAAGCCGTCGCCGTGACTACCGACGCTGACTTCGATCAGCGCCTGCTCGCGGCGTGCGGTGTACTTGATCGCGTTGCCGATCAGGTTCTGCCATACCTGCCGCATCATGTTTTCGTCTGCCACCACGATGGGCAGCGGCTGAACAAGCCATTTGACGTTGCGTCCGGCAAGCTCGCCGTCAAACACCTGGCGCGCCTCCTCCAGCAGCGATTGCATATCGACCGCCTGCAGTCGCAACGCATGCCGACCGAGGTGGGAATAGGTCAGCAAATCGTCAATCAACCCCGCCATCCGACGTGCCGACGAGCCGATGACATCGAGATAGTGACGCGCCTTCGGATCGACCGCCTCGCCCAGGTGCGCGTCGAGTTTGTCGGCAAAGCCCGCGATGTGGCGCAGCGGCGCGCGCAAGTCGTGCGACACCGAGTAGCTGAACGCCTCCAACTCGCGGTTGACTTCCGACACCTGGCCGATCTTGCCTTCGAGTTGGCGATTGAGCGTGCCGATCTGCTGTTCGGCGCGCTTGTGCGTGGTCACGTCCGCGATCGTCATCAACATGACCGGTTGCGGTTGATCGGGCACTTGCATGCGGCGCGCATTCACCACAAGGGTCCGCTCGACACCGTCGCTGCTGCGTTGCCGCAGTTCGTGGTCCCACAGCTCGCGATCGCGCGCGGCGACATCGGCGAGGCGCTGCAGCAATACCGGATCGTTCCATTCCCCGGCACCCATCGTGGCAAGCGACTGCGCACCGTCCTTGTCCTGCGTCGGGACGCCGTATTGCTGCGCGAAGGCGCCGTTGTGCATCAGCACCCGCAGGCCGTAGTCGAGCAGAATGATCGGCTCACGCACGGCCTGAAAAATCGCCTGCGCACGCGACACCGCGATGCGGGCGTCGCGCTCGGCCGTCTGACGCTGCGACACCTGACGCTCGGAAATCCAGGTCACGGCCCCCAGCAGCACCAGTTGAGCGATTATGGACAGGATCGCGAGCCACTCCGCAGCGCGCAGCTTGGACGCGGCGAACTCGGTGCGCGCAGCGAGCCGACTTTGCTCGGCCTGGATGATCTCGGCAGCCAGATCGCCGATGTGAAACTGTTGCGCAGCCGTGTCCATCGCGATGAGCGCCTCGGGCAGGCGCCCACTGGCGACGTTCTGCAGCGCCACCTCGACCAGCCCCCGGCGTCCGGCGACCATCGCTTCCATGCGCCCGACCCGCACCAGTTGATCGGGATTGTCGGCCACCAGAAGCTTCAGGGTCTCCAGCCGCGGTCCAATGCGCGGCATGCCGCTGGCCAGACGCTCGCGGAAAATCGATCCCGGCAAACCGGATGCCAGCGCCAGAGCGGCGGCCTCGACGTCGCGCACAAAATACAGCAGTTCGGTGGTTTCGGCCTTGACTTCGGCCGTATGAATGAGCTCCTCGCTCGCGTTCAACGCCGTTTCGATCGCGCCCTTGGCGAAGAAGTAAGGCAACAGGACGATCACGACGATCGCAATCAAAATTGCGATCAATCGCCAGCGGAAACGCTCGGCGGTCTTGGGGCGCAGCGAAGGGTCCATCGGCGGACAGCGGTCTCGGGGCGAAACATTGAACGAACGGGGCGCGCGTTTCCGCGTACCGCCTTCCCCCTCGAGCACGGCCCGCCTAGCATGACGAGGCAGGTGGCAAGAAGCAACGCGCCTGCTCGACAATCCGCGTCAGATTCGTTTCAAACCCCGATTTTCACTTTCCGGCCAGCGTCTCGAGCACCGCCATCCGCACCGCAACACCGTTGGAGACCTGCTGCAAGATCACCGATTGAGGGCCATCGGCGACCTCGTCGTCGATCTCCACGCCGCGGTTCATCGGGCCGGGGTGCATCACGATGGCATTG
Organism: Chiayiivirga sp.; assembly: GCA_046590875.1. Lineage (GTDB taxonomy): Bacteria > Pseudomonadota > Gammaproteobacteria > Xanthomonadales > Xanthomonadaceae > JALCLA01. The sequence continues at coordinate 5,571 of JBKJTK010000513.1, read as the reverse complement.
GGCTTCGCGCGCGCGAGACGTGCGCGGCTCAGGCCCCAGTCGCGGTGGTAGTCCTCCAGCGACGCCACCAGGCCTTCCTCCATGCGCTCGCGTTGCAGGCGCAGCGTCATCACCACGTCAGCACCATCGAGCGCGGTATCGAGATCGTGGCAGACGCGCGTGCCCGCGAGTTCATGCAGTTCGGGCAGCAAGGCCGGTGGCGCGGCGACGCGGATGTCGCCCGCGCCAAGGGTGCGCAGGGCGTGGAGGTCGGAGCGCGCGACGCGCGAATGGCGAAGGTCTCCGACCAAAGCGATGTTGAGGCGCGAGAAATCCTCGCCCTTGTGCTGGCGGATCGTCAGCATGTCGAGCAGGCCCTGGGTCGGATGCGCGTTGCGGCCGTCGCCGGCGTTGATGATCGACGTGGTGCGCGCGGCGCAGCGCGCGAGTTCCGCCACCGCACCGGACTCGGCGTGCCGCACCACGAACAGCCCGGCCCCCATCGCTTCCAGATTGCGCAGTGTGTCGAGCAGGGTTTCGCCCTTTCGGGTGGAGGAATGCGCGGTCTCGAAGTTGAGCACGTCGGCGCCAAGCCGTACGGCGGCGAGTTGGAAAGAACTGCGGGTGCGGGTCGAGGCTTCAAAGAACAGATTGACCACGGTGTGGCCGCGCAGCGGCTGGCGTTCGACCAGGCCGAGCGCCTGCGGACGCAGTTTCGCGGCGCGCACCAGCAGGGCGTTGAGCGTGGCGTGCGGCATGTCCTCCAGGGTCAGCAGGTGGTGGAGAGGACAGGCGACGACGGTCGGGTTCGGGCTCATACGGGGAGATTTTGCACGGGATGAACGGTTGGTTTTCAACCAGTTTGTTGCAGCCAGCGTTCGACGATGATTTCGGCGGCGACCGCATCCAGCGCCGCAGCGTCACGGCGCCGCGCCTCGCCACTGCGGCGACGCTGCGCGAAGCGCTGGTCGGCTTCGACCGAACTGGAACGTTCATCGACCAGTTCCACGGTCACGCCGGTGTGTTCGCGCAGCTCGTGCGCAAAACGCCGGGCACGATGCGTCGCAGGCTGGGTCTGGCCATCCAGGGTCAGCGGCTCGCCGACCAGCAGACGATCGGGACGCCATTCCTTGACGAGCGTTTGGATCCGGCGCCAATCGAGGCCCGACTCGGCGACGTCGATCACGCTCAGCGCGCGTGCGGTTTGCGACAAGGTGTTGCCGACCGCGACGCCGATGCGACGCGCGCCCACATCGAAGCCGAGCACGCAGACCGGCCCCGGAGGTGCGGGGTCGTCGGGCATCAGGCGTGTCCGCTGTAGTCGGTCAGCAAGGTGAGATCGATGCCCATCAAGCGGGCCGCGGCCGACCAGCGCAGTTCGATCGGCGTGTCGAACACGATGCTGCGATCCGCGGACACGGCGAGCCAGGCGTTGTCCTGCAATTCGGTTTCGAGTTGGCCCTCGTCCCAGCCGGCGTAGCCCAGTGCGACCAGCGCGCGCGCCGGACCCTCACCGCGCGCCATCGCCGCGAGGATGTCGCGCGATGTCGTGAGGCTGAGTTCATCGGACACCTTGAACGTGGAATCCCATTCGACCGTGCCCGGCTCATGCAGCACGAAGCCGCGCTCGGGCTGCACCGGGCCACCGATCAGCACCGGCGCGGCCGCCAGAATCGGATTCTCGGTGTGGATCTGCATCTGCGCCAGCACGTCGCCGAGGCAGTATTCCGACGTGCGATTCAACATCAACCCCATCGCGCCTTCCGTGTTGTGCTGGCAGACGAGGCTGACGCTGCGCGAGAAATTCGGGTCGCTCATCGCCGGCACCGCGATCAGGAAGTGGTTGCCGAGAAAACGAGTCGCGTCCATGGCCACAGTGTAGCGTCGCGATTGTGCAATAGCGCAGATTCAGTAACCGGTTCCCGTAGCCAGTTCCAGTAGCCAGAAGAGCAATCGCCGGCCACCGCGTTTTCACTGGCAACTGGAACGGGTCCCTGGAACTGCTTCACTGATTCCGCATCACATTCCCTGGCAAGAACTGCCAGGTGCGGGTGATATGCAGCACGTCGACACCGTCCTTGGTCTGCGGCAGCGGACCGAACGGCTCGGCCAGGCGCACCGTGCGCTGCGCGGCCTCGTCCAGGATCGGATAGCCGCTGGGTTGCACCACATCGATGCTCTCCACGCTACCGTCGCGGCGCACGGCCACCGTCATGACGAGGTGACCCTGCATGTTGCGGCGCCGGGCCTCGTCGGGATAGTTGAGGTTTCCAATCCGCTCCACCCGCGCCACCCAGCCTCGCAGGTAGCTGGCGAACTCGTATTCCTGGGTGCTGGCAGAAACGAACTTGCGCTTGGGGCGCTTGGCATAGGCCTGGGTCTGGCGTTCCAGCTCGGCCGCCAGACGCGCCATTTCCAGGCTGCGTTCGATCAACTCGCGGCTGCTGGGCAAGGGCACGGGTGGAGAAGGTGTCGAATCGCGGTTGTCGGCGCGACGCTCGGCCGCATGCAGCGTGGTCAGCACCGGTTGGCGCACTTCGCGCTGCGGCAGCGGGGCCGAGGCCTGGATCGGGATCGGCGCGATGCCGGGCTCGGGTTTCGGCACCGGCGCGGGTTGAGGCTCGCGTGGGCGATCGGGTTTATCAGCCTCACCGCCACCCTGCTGACTGGCCTGGGCGAGGAAGTCGGCCACTTTCGGGGCTTGGTCCGAGCGGGTCTGGATCAGGATGATGTCGAGTGTCGGCACCAACGGTGCGGGATCGTCGATGGTGAAGCCGACCCCCAGCGCCAGCACGCCGTGGGCGATGAGCGAGAACGCAAAAGTCGCGCCGAGCCGATCGCCGGGGCCGATACGGGGGCTCACGCGCGCCGTGCTTCGATGCGGTCGAACAACCCGCCCGCGATGTTGAGACCGAACTGGGCATCGAGTTCGCGAATGCAGGTCGGACTGGTGACATTGATCTCCGTCAGCCAATCGCCGATCACGTCGAGCCCCACAAAAAGCATGCCGCGACGCTTGAGTTCCGGCCCGACCTCGGCTGCGATCCAACGGTCGCGCTCAGACAGCGGTCGACCTTCGCCGCGCCCTCCCGCGGCAAGATTGCCTCGGAACTCGCCGCCTTGCGGGATGCGCGCCAGACAGTACGGCACCGGTTCCCCGTCGACCAGCAGGATGCGCTTGTCGCCGTCTCTGATCTCCGGCAGATAGCGCTGCGCCAGGGTCTGGTGGCGGCCGCCATCGAGCAGGGTTTCAAGGATCACATTGAGATTGTCCTCGCCCGCGCGGACCCGGAAGATCGAGCGCCCGCCCATGCCATCCAGCGGCTTGAGCACGCAGTCGGCGTGCTCCGCCACAAATGTTTTCAACATTGCCGCGTCGCGTGTCACCAGGGTCGGGGGGCAGCATTGCGGGAAGAGCAACGCGGCCAGCTTTTCGTTCAGATCGCGCAGGCCTTGGGGGTCGTTGACGACCAATACCCCGTCTCGCTGTGCCATGCCCAGGATCTGGGTGTCGTGCAGGTACTCCGGATCGACTGGCGGGTCTTTGCGCATCAGCGCGGCGTCGAAGTGGGCCAGCGGCCGCCACTGCGGTTCGCCCAGCAAGTACCACTCTGTAAGGGCGTCGCGCAGTGTCACGGCTGTGGCCCGGACACTTGCCACACCTCTCAGTATTGCCAGATCGCCCGGCCCGGCGTAGTGCATGCGGTGCCCGCGCCGCTGCCCTTCGAGCAGCATGGCGAAGGTCGAATCCTTCTTGGGATTGATGGCCGCAATCGGGTCCATCACGACGACGATGTCGAGCGGCATGCTCGCGCTCCCTGCGGCTGGCTAGTCTGTCAGGCTCGTTGGCACGGGGGCGCCGCGGCGGCTGGCGTGAGGTCTATACTAGCATTCGACATCATGTGCGCTTGACAGATTTTGCCAACGCTGGGATATAGACGGTTGCCGCGCGAGCGCGGTGCATGGGCGCGAAGCCTCTGGGGGACGGTGAATGGATGAGATTGACAGCTCGGGTGGATTCGCTGGCCTGAAGGTGATGGTCATCGACGACTCGAAGACCATTCGACGCACGGCCGAAACCTTGCTCAAGAAGGAAGGTTGTGACGTGGTCACGGCCACCGATGGTTTCGAGGCGCTCGCCAAGATCGCCGACCACCAACCGCAGATCATCTTTGTCGACATCATGATGCCGCGTCTGGATGGCTATCAGACCTGCGCATTGATCAAGAACAACCAACTGTTCCGCGCCACGCCAGTGATCATGCTGTCCTCCAAGGACGGCTTGTTCGACAAGGCCAAGGGGCGGATCGTGGGTTCGGAGCAATATCTCACCAAGCCGTTTACCCGTGAAGAATTGTTGTCCGCGATTCGACGTTTCGTCGATCGCAAGTGACTAGGCCGCGACAGGGGAAGTAACGATGGCCCGCATTCTCATCATCGACGACTCGCCGACCGACACGCGCGTTTTCTCCACTGTACTGGAGAAAAACGGGCATCAGGTGCTGACGGCCGGTTCGGCCGAAGACGGTATCGAGGTTTGCAAGCGCGAACTGCCCGATCTCGTACTCATGGACGTGATCCTGCCGGGCATGAACGGTTTTCAGGCCACTCGATTGCTGTCGAAGGACCCGAACACCAGCGCCATCCCGGTCATCATTGTCAGCACCAAGAACATGGAAACCGATCGGGTCTGGGGCCTGCGGCAGGGCGCCAAGGATTATCTGGTCAAGCCGCCGAGCGAGCGCGAGCTGATCAATCGCATCAACGCGCTGCTGCCGGCTGGCTGAGGAAGACGCGATGGCGCAGCCGGAACAGAAACAAACTCCTTTCGAGGTGCTCGCCGATTACGAGCTGCGCAGCCTCAACCATGTAGCCGGCATGCCGGAGCAGATCGAGGCGCCGGGCCTGTGGCGCGGGATCGGCTATCGCATCGGCACGCGAAATCTGGCCTCAAGTTTTGGCGAGGTGGTCGAGATCATTACCCTGCCGCCGTTGACGCCGGTGCCGGGCGGCGACCACTGGCTGCTCGGGGTGGCGAACATCCGCAGCACGCTGCTGCCCGTGGTCGATCTCAAGCTGTTCCTGGAAGGCGAGCGTACCGTGCAGCACGCCACCACGCGCGCACTGGTGGTGAAACAGACCGGCGGCAACGTCGCCGTGCTGATCGACGAGTTGTACGGGCAACGAAATTTCACCGATGCGAACCGGACCGAGCTGGCAGGCATCGACGAAGGCCGTTACGGCACCTTCGTGAAACAGGCCTACAAGCTCAACGAAACGGTGTGGGGCGTGTTCAGCATGGCGCTGCTCACGCGTACGCCGGAATTCCGACAGGCGGCTGCGGCGTAGCCGCGGCCCGCACGATTCCACGATTCATTGCGGCAAGGGGCGAGGGCGAATCATGAGCACACTGGGCACGGGCAAAGAACGAAGCGGAGCGATCAACCTCTGGATATTCATCCTGATCCTCGCGCTGTTGGCCTTGGGTGCCAACTTCTATTTCTCGGCGCGATACGGCGAGCAGGAAAACCGGGCCCGTGCCCGATTGACCGAGGTGCAGGTGCTGTCGCAGAAGATCGCAACCCACGCCCA
>JBKJTK010000495.1:0-2856 GCA_046590875.1 Chiayiivirga sp. | reverse complement strand
GCCGAAAGCCAGGAACACCTCGAATCCGAACCGCTCCATCAGCAACGGCAATGTGATCGATCCCTTCATCGATCGCGGCTTCGGACACAACTTCGACCCGGGTCGCGAGTGGGACCGCGAATTCATCGATCGCGTCCACCGGCGCGACGAGGCCGAGATACTGGCCGGCAACATCAGTCCCACGCACATGATGGCGGTGCTGGTGAAGGACCGCACCGTGGCTTGCACCCATCGCGCGCACCTGACGCCCTCGTTCTGCGTGCGTCGGGCCACTTCGCGGCGCGAGACGTCCGGCGCCGAAAGAAGCTACGCGGATCGCGCGGCATACTTGGCCGACCTCGCGTCGATGCCCGAGACACTCGCGGCGCGAGCGGCCGTAGAGCTTGCACTGGATCGACTGGCGAGGGCGGAAGCGGTCGAGTTCCATTGCGAAGTTCACGACGGCCTGGTGCCCTTCCGAGCCATCGACGGTACCGCCGTCAATTGGCGCGAAAGCGTTCAATGTCCGCGCTGCCAGGTCAATGCGCGCATGCGCTTCTGCCTGGCACTCATGCGCCGTCAAACCGCCGTGCCGGATCAGCAGCGTGTCTATCTGACCGAACAGACCACCTACGGCTACGCGGTGGCGAAACGCTTGTTCCCGCTGGCGCAAGGCAGCGAGTACGTCGGCGACGAGCAGCGCCGTCCCATGCTGACCGAATACATCCGCCTGATCACAAACGACCCCTCGGCCACCCTCAATCATCAGGATGCCACCCGACTCACGTTCGCCGACGCCAGCTTCGACGCGCTGGGCTCGTTCGATGTGCTCGAACACATCCCGGACTATCGCGCGGCGTTGCGTGAATTCGCCCGTGTGCTGCGGCCGGGTGGTGCACTGACCCTCACCGCGCCGTTCCTGCGCAACGCCGACGCCACCCTGACCCGCGCGCGCTTGCGCGAGGACGGGAGCATTGAGCACCTGCAGGAGCCCGAATACCACGGGGACCCCGTCGCCGAAGGCGGGGTGCTGTGCTTCCACCATTTTGGCTGGGACCTGCTGAAGGCAACGCGTGACGCCGGATTCGGGCACGTGGAACTGGTTACAACCTGGTCGCCCGCCTTGGGCTACCTGGGCGCGCTCGAAGCCCTCGTCGCGCGCCGCTGACCCTGGCGCCGCGCTGGCGCCGATCGCCACCCAACATCGATAATGCCCGCGCCTTCCCGGAGCTCGCGCATGGCCGACGCCGTTCGCCACGACAAGACTGCTCGCCAGCTCAAGCTGCTTTCGCAGGCGTTGGATAGCGGGCGGCTGGGTCCGGTGCGGCGGTTGGTGAATACGCTGGCGCCGGCGGAGATCGGCAACCTGCTGGAATCGCTGCCGCCGGGCAAGCGCGAGATCGTGTGGGGTCTGGTCGACGCCGAAGACGACGGCGAGGTACTGGTGCACGTCGGCGACGAGGTGCGCGAGAGCCTGCTGGCCGACATGGATGCGGATGAAATTGTCGCCGCGGTCGAGGATCTGGACATCGACGACCTCGCCGATCTGGTCGAGGACCTGCCCGACACGGTAATCGAGGAAGTGCTGAAGTCGATGGATCGCGAGAACCGCGAGCGCCTCGAACAGGTGCTTTCGTATCCCGAGGATTCCGCCGGCCGCCTGATGAATCCGGATGTGGTGACGGTGCGCGCCGACGTCACCGTCGATGTGGTGCTGCGCTATCTGCGACTGCGCGGCGAACTGCCCGACCACACCGATCACCTGTTCGTGGTGAGCCGTCGTCACCAGTACCTCGGTCGGCTGTCGCTGAGTTCCCTGCTCACGCACGCAGACTCGACTCCGATCAACGAATTGATCGATGACGAGCAACCCGCGATCTCGTCCGACATGCCGGCCGCGCAGGTCGCGAACCAGTTCTCCGACCACGACTGGGTCTCCGCACCCGTGGTGGACGCCAGCAATATCCTGCTCGGCCGCATCACGATCGACGACGTGGTCGACATCATCCGCGAGCAGGCCGAGCACCAGGCACTGAGCGCTGCTGGTCTTGACGAGGACGAAGACCTGTTCAGCCCGGTACCTCGCGCCGCGCGCCGTCGCGCGCTGTGGCTGGGCATCAACCTCGCGACCGCATTCCTCGCCTCGTGGGTCATCGGCCGCTTCGAGGCGACGCTGCAGCAAATCGTTGCGCTGGCGGTGTTGATGCCGATCGTGGCGAGCATGGGCGGCGTGGCCGGGACGCAGACGCTGACCTTGATGGTGCGCGGTTTGGCACTGGGCCAGGTGGGCACGGGGAATTTGCGCGCGCTGCTGAGCAAGGAAGTCCAGGTCGGCGTGCTCAACGGCATCATCTGGGCGATCGTGGTCGGGGTGGTGGCGGCGCTGTGGTTTCAGGACGCGCCGCTGGGCCTGGTGATCGCAGGTGCCATGGCGATCAACCTTGTCGCCGCGGCGCTCGCCGGCGTGCTGGTGCCTCTGACGCTGCGACGCTTGAATGTCGATCCGGCACTGGCCGGCGGCGTGGTGCTCACCACGTTCACCGACGTAATCGGGTTCCTGAGCTTTCTCGGTCTCGCCACCCTGGTCCTGTTGCGATGAGGGCAGGAAGCCCGAATGGCCGGGAGGACTGGACCGGGAGCGGCCTGAGATTCCTGCGCACGATGAAGCTCCCGAACGCCTGGCTGCTGGCCTCGCTGGTGGGGCTGGTGCTGGTGTATCCGTTTCTCGACGATCATCCGGCCGGACACGCGGCGATCGCCGTATTCGACCTGGCGATCCTGATGCTGGCATTGCGTGCGGCGCGCGCGGGCGGCTACGAGACCCGCATCGGTTGGGTGCTGGTGGTGCCGGCCATGTTGCTGCACGCCGGGGGTGCG
>JBKJTK010000473.1:0-9519 GCA_046590875.1 Chiayiivirga sp. | reverse complement strand
CCCTCGAAATGCACCCCCGCCAGCGCCTCGTGTACCTCGTCGGCACCGAGCGCACGCAGTTCGTCCACCAACAGATACTCAAGTCCCTTGGCGCAAGTCGCGAAGAAACGCCGACGCGTGTCGGCGTGCGACGACTCCGACAGGATCAGTGGCCTTGGGTTCCCGACGCCGACCACATTCGGGCGTCCTGCCGCGCAGTCTTGGGTTCCAGACGTCGACTGCATTCGGGCTCCTGCCCTCATCATTTCAACGACGCGAGAAAGCGGCCGAATTCCTCGGCGCAGAAATCGACGTGGTGTTCCAGCCGATGGCCGTCGTCAAGCAAAATCAGGCGATCATTACGCACCTGCGCCCAGCGCACCACGTCGCCGGCCGGGATCAACTCGTCGTCCCAACCATGGATCACGGTCGTAGGCAGCAATTCGGCATCCAACGATTGTGGATAGTTTTCCAGCACGACCGGCGGCGCCAACAGGAACAAACCAGCGCATTCGATCTCCAGCGTTGCCAGCGCCGAGATAAAGGCGCCCATGCTGGAACCGGCCAGCACCAGCGGCTTGGATGCGGCACTGGCGCGGTCGATCAAGCGTTCCAAACGCGCGCTGACTTCGCTGATGTTGCCGCGCGCGTCGATGTCGCTGTAGTCCGGACGCTCGGTGCTCCAGCCCATCGCTTCGGCCACCTTCGCCATTGCGCTGACCTTGCTGGCGTCGGGACTGCTGTCGAGTCCGTGCGAAAGGATCACGTGTCCGCGCATGGGATGGGGCCTGTTCGCCTGTCGAGAGCGCGGATTATCGCCTTGCGGGCACGACTGCGGCCAGCGCCGCGTGGTCTGGCCCAGATCTGCGGGCGGTCCTGCACCTGCCCCGGACCATCCCCGACGCACGCGACCCCTTGCCCGGGTGCGCTACGCTTGTCCGCGCCACGAAAGGGTGATGTCCTCGCCATGATCACTGACCTGCCCATCCACGATTGGCCCCTGCCCTACGAAGAGCGCCTCGACGCGCGTCCGCGCAGCGCGATCGATCTGGTTGTCATCCATTGCACCGAGTTGCCCGATCTCGCCACCGCACGCGCTTACGGCGAACGCGCGCTGTACCCGAGCGGCAGTGGCAACAGCGGCCACTACTACATCGACCGCGACGGCAGCCTCCATCTCTTCGTGCGCCCGGAGCGCGTCGCGCATCACACCCGCGGCTACAACGAGCGCTCGATCGGAATCGAACTCGTCAACATTGGACGTTTCCCGGAGTGGCTCGATTCGCGCCATCAGGCGATGAACGAGCCCTACTCCGCAACGCAGGTCGCGGCGCTGATCGCGCTGCTGCGGATGCTGACCGAAAGCACGCCGTCGCTGCGGCAGATCGCGGGACACGAGGATCTCGACACCACCGACGTCGCTGCGAGCGACGACGCTCGCGTCCAGGTGCGACGCAAGCGCGACCCGGGTCCACAGTTTCCGTGGCAAACGATCCTTGCCGCCACGCCGCTGCAGCGCCTTTTCAGTCCTTCGACTCCGGCATCCGATCCTTGATCGCCAGAAACGGCCGCTCGATGTAGCGCCAGGACAGCATCGCGATGACGAATGTCAGCGGCACGCCGAGTCCGGCGACCCATGTGTCGGACAGCCCTAAGCCGAAACGCAGCACGTTGTAGATCGGGAAATGCCAGAGATACAGGCCGTAGCAGATGCGGCCGAGGAACACGAGCGGCGGCAACTCGAACACGCGATGCGCGAGCGTGCGTTGCGGCAGCACCAACGCCGCCACCAGCAGCATCGACACCAGCGAGAAGAACAGGCTTCCGCCGGCGTACATGCTGCGCATCTGCCACTGCGTGGTGTAACCCGCGACCAGCAGGATCACGACGCAAGGCAGCGCGGCGCGACGGCAGAACAGCTGCAACGTCGCGTTCTCGCGCAGCCCGGGCAATGCCAGCGCCAATCCCAGTGCACAGCCCAGCAGCAAGGCATCGGCGCGCGTGTCGGTGCCGTTGTACAAGCGTTCGATGCTGGCACCGTCGAAGGTCAGCCAGCTGCGCCAGGCCGCAAACGCGAACGCCGCCAGCGCCACCACCGCCACGGTGCGTCCGCGCAGCCCCCAAAGCTTCAGCAGCCCGGCCAGCAGCAACGGCCACAGCAGGTAGTACTGCTCTTCGATCGACAAGGACCAGGTGTGACCGAGAAACTGCGGCATCGGCACTTCGAAGGCGCGGGTCCAGTTGGAAACATAGAGTCCCGCCACCAACGCGCCTTTCAGATGCCCGGCGGTATCATCGAGCAGGAACACCGCAGCCAGGCAAAACACCGCGATCATCGCGTAGTTGGCCGGGAACAGGCGCAGCACGCGGCGATAATAGAAGCGTCCGAAGGAGATGCTGCCGGTGCGCGTCCAGCCCTTCAGCAGCAACGCGGTGATGAGGTAGGCGCTCATCAGGAAGAACGTGTCCATGTACACGAACGAACCCGGGCACCAGGCCTCGCGCACATGCGCCGCCATCACGCCCAGGGTCATCGTCCCGCGCAAACCGTCCAGCCCGGCGTGGTAACCGAGCGGATAGCGGTTGGGATTGTCGCGGAACAGGGTCAGGAAGGGCATGCGCCAAATTCGAAGGGAAGCCGGAACCACGCCCGCGGCTTCGTATAATGCCGGCCCTGCCTTCCGACCTGCCAGCACCGTGAACGAACTCATCGTCGAACTGCTCGACCTGCTGCGTCTGGAACGCATCGAGGACAACCTGTTCCGCGGCCAGAGCCGCGATATCGGCACCAAATACGTGTTCGGCGGGCAGGTGCTGGGACAGGCGCTCTCGGCCGCCCAGCAGACCGTGGACCCGATTCGCATCGTGCATTCGCTGCACGGGTATTTTCTGCGCGCCGGCGATATCGAGCATCCGATCGTGTACGACGTCGATCGATCACGCGATGGCAAGAGCTTTTCGGTGCGACGCGTCACCGCGATCCAGCACGGACAGCCGATCTTCGTGCTGGCGACCAGTTTCCAGGAACCCGAGCCGGGGGCGGAGCACCAGATTTCCGGCCCGGAAGTACCCAGCCCCGAGGATCTGCCGGAAACCCAACCCCTGGCACCCGACACGCTGGCGCAGTTGCCGCCGAAAATGCAGCGCTGGCTGTCGCGGCGCGGGCCGTTCGAGTTTCGTCCGGTGTATCCGCGCGACGAGCTCAACCCGGTCAAGCGTCCGCCGTATCAACAGGTTTGGTTCCGCTTGCCCGAAAAAATGCCGGACGACGCCAACCTGCATCGTGCCCTGCTCGCCTATGCGTCGGATTTCCATCTGATCGGCACCACCACGTTTCCGAGCGGTATCTCCTATCTGCAGCCGAACGTGCAGATGGCGAGCCTGGACCACGCGATGTGGTTCCATCGTCCCTTCAAGATCGACGAGTGGCTGCTGTATTCCTGCGATAGCCCGACGGCTCAGGGTGCCAGGGGCCTGGCGCGCGGCAGTATCTACAACCGCGATGGCGTACTGGTGGCTTCGACCGCGCAAGAAGGCCTGATCCGCGTGATTCCCCCGACGACGCGAGATTGAAGTGAGACAACTATTCACTTCACCGCGACTGGAAAACGTCGAAGCGGTCGCAAAGCTGCTGAACGAGGCCGGGATCGAGACCTGGGTCAGTGAGTCGCGCTCGTATGAAGGCAATCGGCGCCGCACATTCACCTACCGGGAATCGCCCTACGGCGATGTCCAGCCCGGGGTCTGGATCGTCAAGGCCGACGATGTGACCCACGCCCGCAAGCTGCTGATCGAGGCCGGGCTGCTGGACAGCACCCGCCCCGACTCTTACCTGCCCACGGCACCACCGTCCAAGACCAGCGGCAACGAGCCGCTGCGGCGCGCGCATCGGATCCGGCTGGGCGTGCTGATGGTGCTGGCAGTCGCGGTGATCCTCACGTTGGTACGAGCCTGCGGCACGGTGCGCGAGGATCGCAGTCACATCGTGCCGGTCTACACGTCTCCACCGTGAGACCCTAGCCGCCATGAGCAACGTGAACGCCGAAGCCCTTGCCGCACTGATCGAGAAACAGCTGCCTGCCGCCTCCAGCGGCGATCGCGCCGCGTTCGGCCGTATCGTGTCGGGTTGCCAGAACGGCATCACCGCGATCGCGCTCGCCATCACCCGCGACGTGCCGGCAAGCCAGGATATCGCGCAGGACGCGTTCCTGAGCGCCTGGAGCCATCTGCCGAAACTGCGCAACCAGTCCAGCTTCCTGCCCTGGTTGCGTCAGATCACGCGCAACCTCGCGCACGACCACCTGCGGCGCAAATACAGCGAAAAGCGCATTGACGGCGACATGGACGACATCCTCGCGGTGGTCGCCGACCCGACGCCGGATCACCCCGAGCGGCTGAGTCGGCAGCAGGAAGAAACCGTCATCGCCGAGTTGATTGATGAACTGCCCGAGGACACGCGCGAGATCCTGCTGATCTACTACCGCGAAGGTCAATCCTCAAAACAGGTCGCGAGCTTGCTCGGAATGCAGGACGCCGCGGTGCGCAAGCGCCTGTCGCGCGCGCGCCAAAGCCTGCATTCCGACCTGCTCGCGCGCCTCGGCGACTTTGCCCGCAGCAGCGCACCGACCGCCGCATTCACCGCGATCGTGGTCGGCAGTCTGGCGTTCTCGCAGTCCGCGGCGGCAGCGGGTCTTGCCGGCGCAGCTGGCGCGGCCGCCGGACATGGTCTTGCCAAGGCGTCGGCGCTGGGTTCGCTCGGACGCATCATGTTCAGCGGCGGCGGCGCAGCGCTGAGCAAGAACGCACCCCGCCTCCTGCTTGGCGCCGTTGGCGGCATCGTGTTCGCGCTGATCGCGGGCGTCGCCAGCGTGCTGTTCGGCGTGCGCAAACACTGGATCACGGCGATTGACGAGCAGGAAAAGCGTGACTTGGCATGGTTCGCCGCGATCGGCATCCTGACTGTCTTCGTGTTCACCGCCCTCATGACCGCAGCGGTGCTGGTGGAATCGGTCTTCCTGCCCACGCTCAGCTTCGTCGGACTGATGCTCGCAATCGGCGCGATGAACCTGACCTGGCTGCCGCGCATCCTCGCCCGCCGCCACGCGCGCGAGCATGACTTCGATCCCGTACGCGCCGCAAAGGAACGTCTCGCGGAAACACGCATGGCCTGGGCGGGCATGCTGATCGGCATCGTGTTGGGCGGCAGCGGCCTGCTGCTCGGGATGGCGACGAGCGGGTTGATGTAGCGCGGCCACTCGGCTGCGCAGTATCTGGCAGTCAGGAGTTACAGATCACATTCCGGTGCGAAAGCGGGCTCGCGCCTCAGCGACCCCGTCACTGATCGCTGCAGTCCGCACGCGCGCACCGCTGGTAGATCAGATCGCCGGCTGCATCGTCGTGATAAACCACGGCGACCTGTCCATCTGCGTAGTGCGCCGCGGCCACAAAACTTTGCGCGACGCCGGCGGCCGAAAGGGCAGTTGGATCGCGTTGCAGCGCCCTGCGCCCGAGGAAGTCCAGCCCGTACACTGTCGCTCCCGAACTGATACCAATCGCGAGCGGCAGCTGCTCCGGCTTCAGCGACATCACCTGCGCGCTGCCAACATTTGCCGAAGCATTGGTGCCGGTCACAGACCGGGGCGAAGCGCACGTGTCTCCGTCGCACTGGCTGAATTCGACGAACCCTGTCGTCTTCGTGAATCCGACCCACAAGGGGAGTTCCTCGTTGGAGGACGATATGACCCGAGGGGCGAGGATCGAAATTGGTGCCCTGGCGGAATTGGCCAACACCACATTGGTGCCATTGAAGTTGCAGTTGACATTGCCGCAACGCACGAGAGTTACCCGACTCCCGGCGTCGAGCAAGACGATTCTGGGCGCCGCTGGCGGGCCCTTGCCGATTGTGATCGCAATAGCGCTGCCTCCGACACCACCGCCGGTAACGCCGGCAAGCGTCGTCACGCTGTTGGTCGTGCAGGTAGCATCCTGGCAACGCGCCAGCTTGTAGGTATTGTTGGTCGCATCGTAGTAGGCCACCGTGGGAAACCCATCAGCGCCCAAGGCCAACGAGGCGAACCGGCCGACATCGCCGGTGCTGTCGAGGGTGCGAATGTCGATCGTTCCGGCGCACCCAGTGCTGGCACACAAGGCCAATTTCAGATCTCCGCCGGTGGCGTCGTAGTAGGCGATGCGTGGGCCCGGGAAGACGATCGCCACCGAGGCAAACTGTCCCACGTCCCTGCCCGCCGGATCGTCGACGATTATCGGCGAGTTGAACGGACAAAGGGTCGAAGTGCAGAGCTGATACTTGAGGCGTGTGTTGGTTCGGTCGTAGTAGGCAATTTGGGCGCCGCTGCCGCTCGTGACAACCGAGACGTGCTCGCCGACATCACCGGTCGTATCCAGAGGCAGAGGGGCAATCGCGGTCGGTGGATCCAGATAGATGCAGCGCAATGTGCCGTCGTCGTTGATCGCGCGTATCGCGGCGCGATCCACCTGACACTCCCCCGCCACGCGTCGCTGCACACCGCCTAAAAGGCTGGTGGTGTCAACGTCAGCTGCGCTCAACGAGCCATCGCCTATATCGGCGCCTCCGATCGAGCCGTTGAGTATCTGCCCGCCGCCGATCGCGTTGGCTGCCACATTGGTCGCATGCAGAGCATACGGCGTCGCAGTCACTTCCTGACGGGGGACCAACGCGGTGAAACCGGTGGTGGTCGCCGCATCACCAGCCGCATCCTCTCGCACACCAACCTCGACGAAAACCGCAGTGCCGCTGAACACGCCTGGTCCGAAGTCCACTTGTGCAGTGAATACACCGGCATTCAGCGGGACCCCGTCGAGAATCACTGGAACCGCGTTCAGCGCCGGTCCGATACTCGCGGCGGCGAAGGCATCGAATCGTAGATCGACGGTGCCGGTCTTGGGCTGTCCGGCTTCGTCGAGTCGACCCTGGTAGGTGATGGCGGTCGACAACTGCGCTTGTGCCGACGACAACGACGCGGCAACCAGCGTCAGACCGAATCCAAGTTTCGCAAACACGCGCTTCATAGTGTTTTCCTGAGAGTTGAACCAGAACAGAAGTGGAACGCGAGATCGCAGACGCAGCGTCCGGGAGCTACGGCGTCTCCAACCCATCGGCAAATATGTAGGTCGGCCGAAACCGCACCGCGCCCGAACCGCGTCCCGGCACCGGCGCCGCCGGCGCGATCTGCACCGCCAGCGCGGTGCGGGTCGCATCGTTGAAGGGGCTCTGCAGGAACACCGCCGGGACGCGGTCCGGCACGTTTGGCACCACGCTGCTGCTGTTGCCAGTCAGGACCGCAAGGCTGCCGTCGTCGCTAACCTCGATGTGCTCGAAACCGGGACAGTCGCGCGCGTTGCCCTCGGCCGTGCAGTTGATGCCGGTCGTCGTCGCCGGCAGCACCATTTCCTGGTACGCGGTCTGCGCGTCGAATGGCGCGCGCAGCAGAAAGGCACGGGCCTTGGTGCCGGCGAACGCGGGCGGAAACAGGAACTGCTGGCCCACGATCAATGCCTGTCCGTCTGGCGATACCGCCATCGGGCCGAGACCTTGCACGCCCGCTGGTGTCGGCATCGCGACGAACACGCTGCTGGCCGAAAACGGTGCGGTGGTAGTGCGCACGGCGTTGACGCTCGCCACGGTTTCGCTCAACACCCGCGTCACGAACAGGCGCGAACCGTCGCGCGTCAAGCGGCACATGCTCGCCGACTGAACGATGGTCGGGAACGCCATGGTAAAAGCGATGGTGGTGTAGGGTGGATTCAGCACGCTGACGCCGGTGCTGTGGCAGACGAAAGCGCGACCGTCACGCGCGAAATCGATGGCCGCAGTGGCGAAACTCTTCACCCGCAACGCCGAAACGATCGGTGTTACCACGGGCACACCGCTGCCGAAATCGATCACGACCGCTTCGGCGGCACCGCCGGGTACCGACTCGCCGATGCTCAGCACGAAGCGACCGTCGGGGCTGGCGGCCAGCGAGCCATTGCCGTTGCTGCGCCCGGTAAGCGAGATGCTTTCCACCGTGCCCGGCGTCGTCAACGACGCGCGATAGAGCAGCGGCGCGGCGAACTCCGCGAACAGCGCTTCGCCACCGCCGCGGAAACTCACGCCATGCGGCACTGCGCCGATCGGAAGGTTGAACGGCGTCTGCGCCGGATTCGGCAACCCCACGTCGGGGCTCGGCATCAACGCGCCGACATTGCCGTCCTCGATGGTGCTGAACAATGCAGGTTCGACCGCCAATGCGGACTCCGCGCACGTGAGCGCGAGCAGTGCAAACGCGATGCACAGCGTGATGCCAGACTTGCGTGGCGATTTCATGCGACCTCCCGTGAAGCACTCGGCCGGTTGACGCGGCGATGATTCGCCGCGTTCCCGCCTTGTTCTCAGTTCACGGAATTACGCACCGGGTTTTGCCATGGCCCGTGGGTATCGGTCTTCGGCTCCTCTCTCGCTACGGGGTGCAAATCAGGGTGAGATCGTCCACCACAAAGTTGGATTTGCCGCTGCCAGACGGATTGACGTACTGGAATTCGATCTGGTGGGTCTGGCCGTCGCCAAAGGCGGACAGATTCACGGTGCGCTGCACATAGGCGGCTTCCGGCGCGCCGGGCTCGGGAAACGCGGTCACTTCCACGCCATCAACCCGCAGCCGCAGCACTGCGTCGAGCGGGATGGAAACGAAACCGCGACGCAGGAAGAAACTCAGCACGTTCGTACCCGCGGGGATCGTCACACTCTGGCGCAACGTGGCGGTCTCGGCCGCATCGAGGCCGCCGAACCAAGCCCAGACCTGGCCGGAGCGCTGCAGCGCGGTACCGCCGTCGTCGGGACAGACACCGGCCCGACACAGAACCGAACCGAAGTTGGTCGAAGTCGAGCCCCAGGCTGCATTGACTGGCGCACTCGGATTGGCGAAGTCGGTAGCCTCCAGGCCACCATCGAGCAGTCGCTCGCCGTTGCACGCGAGTGGCGGCGGTGGCGGCGGCGGAGGCGGTGGCGGCGTGCTGCTACCGCAACCCGGCCACCAGCACGGATTATTCGCCACGAAATTCCCGATCGCTTGCTGTTTGGGATTCGGCGCCTCGGTCAACGACTGCATCGCACCCCAACTTCCGAACCTGCCGTACCTGAAGCTGAGGTTGAAGTGCATGAACACCTCACCCCCGTTGTCCTTCCAGCCGCCCAAGTACTGGGTGTAGGCCGTGCCCATGCGGGGATCGAGGTTGGCAGCAACAAAAAGATTGGTGATGGTCTGGTTGCCCGCTGCAGATCCGACGCCGGCCAAATGTTGCCCTCCTTCGTAGGAGATGAGCGCCAGTTGGCGTTGCTGAGCAGGGCTCCGATGACTGGCGGTGAAGCGCACCGCCTCTTGCTGCGAACTGAAGTCGCAGGGGGTCGTGGTGTCCTGGGGGAAGGTGAAGGTGCAGGGGTTCACCGCGGGCGCGGTAAAACCCACATGCGACTCCGTCAACTGTCCCCCGGTCTGTATTTCCGCGAACAACTGATTGAGG
>JBKJTK010000433.1:0-12104 GCA_046590875.1 Chiayiivirga sp. | reverse complement strand
CGCGCAACTTGAGTTCATGGATCGCGCACAGTTCGCGCAGCAGCGCGGTGGCGAGCGCGCCCTGGATGACGAGATCGGTCCCGGGCGCGACCGCGGCGAGTGCGCCAACCACGGCGCGGCGGGTGTACTTCGCAACCGTGGCGGCACTGCGCTCTACGCGCAACGCGCGTTCCCCAACGGCGAGTTCGGCATCGACGTGCGCCAGCAGCGCGGCCTCGCGTCCGGGTTCCAGCGTCGCGGCACCGATGCGCGCCAGGCCTTGCAGCGCGCCCGGCAATCCACCGAGATCGGCCGCGGCTTCCCGTTCGATGGATTCACGGCGTCCGTCCGGCCATTCGCGCCACACTGTTTCAGCGTGTCCCGCGCTGACCGCGATCACTTGTGCGCCGAGTTCCGCGTAGCGGCCGCGCAAGCGCGCAAGCAAGGCTTCGCGTTCCTCCGGGCGATAACGATCGATCTTGTTCAAGGCCAGCAGCAGCGGCCGGCCGTAACTGGCGAGCGCGCGCAATTCGATGTCCTGGGCGCGGGTAAGATCGCCATCGGCGACGAAGATCACTGCGTGCGAACGCGCGGCCTCGGCGCGCGCCAATGCGGCGTGCGCGGCGCCACCGGCCTCGGACAGTCCGGGGACATCTGCGATTTCCAACGTGCGACCGTCCGGCAACGAGCCGCGATGTCGCGATACCGTGATCGTGGTCCCGCCGGTGACGGCTACTTCGGCACCGGAATCTGGCGCGAGCGTGCGCAGCAAGCTGCTCTTGCCAGCAGAAATCTCGCCGAACAGCGCGACTTGCACGGTGTCCTCGCCGCGGCGGCGATCGAGTTCTTGCAGCTCGTTCCACGCCTGTTGTCTGGGTGCGCCAGCAGGTTCCAGACGTTCAATGCGCGATTCCAGTGCCGCGCGATCAATCCTTTCCGCGCGCGGTGCGCGCGCGGGACGCGGGTGCAGCAGACGCCAGACTACGGAACCGGCGCCCAGTCCCAGCAACCCCAGCAACGCGACGTAGCTCCACTTCATCCAACGCGGCATGTCCTGCAAGCGTTGCCACACCGACAACGCGGAATCCGCCGCCGATAGCAGGGTCAGCATCAGCGTCGCCACGGCGAGCAGCAGCGCGATGGCGAGCAGATAACGCAGCGGTTGGCTGGGGCGGGTCATGCGGAGACCTGGACGTTCCAATGCTGGACGGTCGTGGGACCGGGACGGTTGCAGTCACGATAGCGTGACCTCCCCCAGTGACGCATCGTGCGCCACGGTGCTTGCCGCAGGCTGAACCCGCTGCGAGGATGCGGGTGGGGAAATCATGAAGTCCATCATCGCCGCCCTGCTGCTGCTCGTTTCGGTGTGCTCGCCGCTGGCGTCCGTGCGCGCGCAGATTCCCGAAACGCCGTTGTTCCGCCAGCTTGGCACCATCGACGGCCTGCCCTCGGATCATGTCCACAAGTTGGCGCAGGATCGCGCAGGCTATCTCTGGGTCGCGACCAGTGATGGCCTGGCGCGCTTCGATGGCGTGCGATTCCGGGTCTGGCAGCATGACCCGGCCGATCCAGCGTCGCTGTCTGGCAACGTCGTGCAGAGCCTGTACATCGATGCCCAGGATCAGGTCTGGGTCGGCGCCGAAGGCGGCGGCCTGAGCCTGATGAACGCGACGCGCACGGGCTTTCGTCATTTCCGCGCCGGCCAGGATGTGCGCTTCGCGCTCGCCGATGTCTGGAGCATCGTCTCCACGCCCGATGGCGCGATCTGGTTCGGTGGCCACGGCGGTGGTTTGTATCGTTACGATCCGTCGCGCGACGCGGTTCAGGTATTCCGGCACGATCCGTTGCAACCCGACACGCTCGCCGCCGACCATGTGCTGGCGCTGGCGGTCGACGACGCCGGCACGCTCTGGATCGGCACCAGCGCCGGGCTGCAGCGTTATGTCGACGGCCGTTTTGCGGGCGAGGACGGCTTGTCGGCGCCGCTGGTGCTGAGCCTGTATGCCGAACCGGGCGGGCCGCTCTGGATCGGCACGGCGGGTGGACTGGATCGACGCGGGCGCGACGGCCGCATCCACCCGCTGCCGGCGCGGGAACAGCTGAGCAATGCAGGCGTCAACGCGGTGATGCGAGATCGCCGCGGTACGCACTGGATCACGACCCACGGCGGCTTGAATCATCTCGTCGATGGCCGGATACGCAGCTATCTGGGGCTGGCCGGGGGCGGTTTCGCGCTGGCAAATTTCGCGGTGATGGATGCGCTGGAAGACCACGAGGGCGGGTTGTGGTTCGCTACACTCGGCAGCGGCCTACGACGCCTGCCACCAAGCTGGCGCAACTTTGGCGTGCTGGTCCGGGCCGAGGCGGCGAAGGGAGGACTGAGCACGGGTTTCCCGCGCGGTGTGGCCGAGGCGCGCGACGATGCGCTTTGGGTGGTTGGCGCCGGCGGCGTGCTGGATCGGGTCGAACGCGACGGACGCGTGACCCGGCATCTCGATGAGGTTCCGAGTTTGCCGGAGAAAGTTTTGTGGTCGGTGCAGGAGGATCGCGCGGGTCAGGTCTGGATCGGCCATCACAGTGGACTCAGTCGCTATGATCCCGTCGCAAACACGATCCGCACCTGGAATGCGCAGTCCGGCGCCGACGCGCCGCCCGCCGGACCAATCGACCTGCTAGCGTTTGCGCCCGACGGCTCGCTCTGGCTATCCGGGTACGGGACCGGATTGCAACGACGTGCGGCGGATGGCCGGGTCGAAGCGAGCTACGAGGCCGGCGCCTCATCCGGGCTTTCCGTGGGCGACACCGAGGCGATAGAGTTTGCCCCGGATGGCGCGCTCTGGATCGCCGGCGATCGCGGACTGCATCGCTTCGACGCCTCCGCCGCGAGCTTCGTGTCAGTACCTGGTTCACCGGCCACGCGCGTGTTCGGTTTCGCGTTCGAGGCCGGCGACACGCTGTGGCTGCAACGGCTGGGTGCGCTTGAGCGCTATCGGTTTCGCGATGGCCGATTGCACCTGATCGAGCAAGCCGGCACCGCGCAAGGTTTGCCTGCGGTCGAAGCCGGGGGCGTGCGCGTGGATGCCGCAGGCGACGTATGGATGACGAGCATACGCGGCCTTTTCTGTTATCGCCCCGGCAGCGGCGAGCTGCGGCACTACGGACTGCGCGACGGATTGCCAAGCCTGGAATTCGGCAATCGCCCGCCGCTGCGCACGCGCGATGGCGCGATCCTCGCCGGTACCGTCGCGGGCCTCGTGCTGTTCGATCCGATGCGGCTGGAGGAGCATCGCAGCGTGCCGCGGCTGCGCTTCGAAACCGCGGGTGTGCGGCGTGCCGGCGCAGAGGTGACGCTCGATCCTTCGCAACCCATATCGCTCCGACACGACGACCGCGAACTGCGCGTCGCTGCCCGTCTGATGTCGTTCGCCGATCCGCAATCGCATCGTTACCGTTTCCGCCTGCACGGCTACGAGCGTGACTGGATTGACGGCGGCGCTTTGGGCGAGCGCGTGTTCTCGCACATGCCGCCGGGTAGCTACACGTTGCAAGTCGTGGCCGCGAACGTCGATGGCGTGTGGTCGGCGCCGCCGTTGACGCTGCGCATCGCGGTGGCGTCGCCGTGGTGGTCGACGATCTATGCGCGCGTCGGTTATGTGATCGCCACGGGGCTGGCACTGATCGTGATCGGGGCAGGGTATCGACGCCAGCTCAAACACCGGCTAGCGGCGCATATTGTGCAGCGTCAACATGAATGGACACGCCGGGCGTCGGAGGCAAAATCCGGCTTTCTCGCCACACTCGGACACGAAATCCGCACCCCGATG
Source organism: Chiayiivirga sp. (assembly GCA_046590875.1). Taxonomy (GTDB): domain Bacteria; phylum Pseudomonadota; class Gammaproteobacteria; order Xanthomonadales; family Xanthomonadaceae; genus JALCLA01. The sequence continues at coordinate 8,301 of JBKJTK010000433.1, read as the reverse complement.
ACGGGCGTGCTCGGCATGACGGAACTGCTGCTCACCACGCCGCTCGAAGAGCGTCAGCGCAGCTACGCCGAGTCGATCCGGGACTCCGGCCAGTTGCTGTTGCGACTGGTCAACGACGCGCTCGATCTGGCTCGCATCGAAGCCGGCAGGCTGGAATTGGCCGACGCGCCGGTCGACTTGCACGGCTTGCTGCGCGAGGTGACCGAGTTCCAGAAACCCTTGGCCGAACGCAAGGGAGTCGCGCTCACGTTATCGATCGACGCCGCCGCGCCACGCTGGGTGCGCGGCGATGCGCTGCGGCTGAAACAGATACTGCTGAATCTCGGTAGCAACGCGCTCAAGTTCACCGAACGCGGTGAAGTCGGTTTCGCACTGCAACCGGCGCATGCGCCGTACACGTTGAGCCTGATGGTGCGTGATACCGGGCCGGGCTTGAACGCCGAACAACGCGCGCGCCTGTTCCAGCGCTTCTCGCAGGCCGAAGGCGCGGAAACCGCGCGCCGGTACGGCGGCAGCGGGTTGGGTCTGGCGATCTGTCAGGAACTGGCCTCGGCGATGGGCGGACGCATCGACGTCGCGAGCGAGCCCGGTCTCGGCGCGACGTTCGTGTTGCAGTTGCCTCTGGCGGAGTGCTCCCCGGCCGATACCGTCCGGACAGCCATTGCTGCTCCAACCGCAGCGCTGGTCGACGCGACCGCACGCTGCATCCTGCTAGTCGAAGACGATGCCATCGTCGCCGCCGTCGTGAATGGATTGTTGAGCGTGCAGGGACATGCGGTGACGCACGTGCCGCACGGCCTGGCCGCGTTGACGGAGCTCGGCAATGGCCACTTCGACCTCGCGTTCGTGGACCTCGATCTGCCGGGCGTAAACGGACTCGACCTTGCACGAATGATTCGCGCCCAGGGTCACGCCCTGCCGCTGATCGCGCTCACGGCGCGCGCCGACCCGGAGGCGGAGCCGCAAGCACGGGACGCGGGCATGTGCGTTTTCCTGCGCAAGCCGGTGAGTGGGGAACAACTCGCGCAGGCGATTGGGGAGGCCGTTGGCGATGCGGGCGGCGTGGTCGCGCCGGGAACGTAGCGGGTGTTCGTTTGTCATTCGCGCGGAAGCGAGAACCGAGCGACTCTGCCCACGACTCGTCATTCCAGCGCACGCTGGAATCCAACTTGATTTTGGCTCACGAGTTCCTCGAATCTTTCGCTTCGTTGCGGTGTCGCGAGCGCCATCCATGGCTTTTTTCGTCCGGCTCAGCCGGCCGAGTCACTTCTCTTTGAGTCGCCAAAGAGAAGTAACCAAGAGAAAGGCGACCCGGGTGTCGCTCCCTTCGCTTCGCTACGGGTTCGCGTCGGACTGGCGGGGTTTGTCGACAGCACGTCCGTGTACTGACGACAAACTCGCGCCCATCCATGGGCGCGACCCTGCGGGCTTATCCGCCAGCCCGCCGCCGCGCCACACGGGACCCGAGATCTAGTGCAGAGCAACACCCGCACAAGGCGAGGGTTCTGCTCTTGCTCATGCTCTTGCTTCTGCGCGCTGGAGCGCGCGCTCTTGGTGGGGCCCCTGAGACGCGGTGAGGCGGGGACGACAGGCCCGCAGGGGCGCGCACAGGAAGTGCGCGCGTTTGTCGTCAGGACACGGACGTGCTGTCGACAAACCCCGGCCCCGCCTCACGCACCCTTTGGACAAGGATGTCCAAAGGGCGCGGCTCCGGGGTGGCCTTCTCTTTGGTTACTTTCTCTTGGCCATTCAAGAGAAAGTGACTCGGGCGCCCGGAGGCGCACGAAACGCGCCATGGATGGCGCTCGCGTAACTTCGCATCAGCGCGAACCGCAACAATCCCCGTCACCGGCCGTCAGGCCAAAAACACCTCACCCTCGCGAACCTCGACCGCGACCGCCGTCAACGCCTGCCCGCGACATGGCCCCGACACGCAGCGTCCGTCCGGCACGCTGAAGCAGGCGCCGTGCGCGGCACACACCAGAAAACCCTCGTCAATCAGGAAGCGCCCCGGGGCCCAGTCGAGACGGCGTCCGGCGTGCGGGCAGATGTTGAGGAAGGCTTCGACACGATCGCCCTGACGCAGCAGGATCAGCGATTCGGGGATATCGTCGAGGCGTGTCACAACTTCGCGTGCGCCCGCGTCCGAGATATCGGCGAGCATGCACAATCGTTCGGGTTTCGTTAATGCGTCGCCAGTCACTTGTGAGACAGGTCCGTGGGATCGATACTGCGCGCCCGCGGCAACATTCTGCCACGCGATTGCGATCATGATGCTGCCTTTTTCCTTTTCCCTGCGTCCGCCCCGTCATCCGCTACTGCGCGCCATCGTGGCGTTGGCGGGCTTGCTGTTGCTCGGCTTCTTCGCCGCGTTCGCGGTGGTGATCGCGGCGTTCGTGCTGGTCGGTTTCGGTTTGCGGCGATTGGTGTTGCAGTATCGAGGTGGGGCACGAGCCCTGGATCCGCAGGTCGCGCGCCGGGTCGATCCGCAAGTGATCGACGGCGAATTTTCGGTCGTGCGCAAGCCGGACGCGTTCCATACGCGTCCCGGCACTTCCCACGTCCCTGTGGGTCGACCGCACGCGACGCTGCTGCCGCGTTGAGCCCAGAGGCCGGCGATGCCGGTACGGCGTTGCGACCGTCGCTCGGCGGGTAGACTTGCGCGCTCCACTCAGCGCGAGTGCCCCATGACCTACGTGATTCCGCCATCTCCCATCCCCAGCCTTTCGATCCGCGCCAGCGTCGACCGCTTTCCGGTGCATCGCATCTATTGCGTCGGACGCAACTTCGCCGACCACGCGAAGGAGATGGGCGCGACAATTGATCCTGGCACGCCGGTGTTCTTCGCCAAACCGGCCGATGCGATCGTGCCCGGGGGTGGCTTAATTCCCTATCCACCCGGCACCAACGATCTGCATCACGAAGTCGAACTGGTGGTTGCGCTGGGGCGTGACGCGGGCGGCGTGATCGCGCCGCAGCGCGCGCTTGATCTGGTCTACGGCTACAGCGTCGGGCTCGATCTCACTCGTCGCGACCTGCAGGCACGGGCGAAGGCGAAAGGCTTGCCTTGGGACATCGCGAAAGGCTTCGATCATTCCGCGCCGCTGGGGGAACTGGTGCCGGTGGCCGAGACCGGGCACGACTTTTCGCGTCGGCTCTGGCTGGAGGTCAACGGCGAGTTACGCCAGCAGGCCCCACTCTCGGATATGGTCTGGGGCGTTGCCGACATCCTGCACGAGCTGTCGCAGTTGTTCGCGTTGCGAGCCGGCGATCTGGTCTTCATGGGCACGCCGGCGGGCGTAGCCGCACTGCAACCAGGCGATCGCTTCCGGGCCGGGATCGACGGCTGGGTTGAACTGGCCGGCGAAATCGTGGCTTAGGCCAAGCTTGAGTGCTGCGCCGCATCGGGTAGAGTTTGCCGGCCCTACCCTAAGGAGAGCCCCGGCATGAGCATGATCAGTGAGTTCAAGGCCTTTGCGATGCGTGGCAGCGTGGTCGATCTCGCGGTCGGCGTCGTCATCGGCGCGGCGTTCGGCAAGATCGTGTCGGCGCTGGTCGACGGCATCATCATGCCGCCCATCGGGTTGGCGCTGGGGGGCGTGAACTTCGGCGAACTCGCGGTGACGCTCAAGGACGCGGTGATCGGGCCGGACGGCAAGGAGATCGCGGCGGCCGTGTTGTGGAAGTACGGCGCATTTTTCCAGACCGTCATTGACTTCATGATCATCGCGTTCGCGATCTTCGTGGTGGTGAAGGTGATGAACACGCTGAAGAAAAAAGAAGCAGCCGCGCCGCCGACGGGCCCAAGCGACGAGGTCAAGCTGCTCGCCGAGATCCGCGACTTGCTCAAAGCGCGTTGATCGATCCGGTACGAGTAGCTCCGGCTGCTTGCACCGGTGCGTCCAGGCGTGGCCAAGTCCACGTCGTGTGACTTGCAGGCGTGGTCAAGGCCACGTCGTGCTGGCAGACTCGCGTGCTTTCGCATCGAGACCTTCCATGAATAAGCTGTTGTCGCTCGCGTTCTGCGGTCTCGTGGCAACCAATGCAATTGCGGCCGAACCTGCGAGCACGACGATACCCGCGTCAGCCCTCGATACCGCCGCCACTCTGCGAGAGAGTGCGCTGGCCGGCAGCGGAGCGTATGAACTGGTGGAATCGCTGACCACGGAAGTCGGTGCCCGCATGGCAGGCACGCCGGGTGACGAACGCGGCGTAGCGTGGGCCAAGGCAAAGTTCGCGGCGCTGGGTTTCGATCGTGTCACTGCCACGCCGGTGACGTATCCGGTCTGGCGACGCGGTCGCGAGCAGGCGAAAATCCTGGCGCCGTTCCCGCAGCCGCTGGTGATCACCCTGATGGGCGGCAGCGTGGGTACTGAGGGCGTGCTTCAAGCCGAAGTGATCGAGTTCGCGACGCTGCAGGCATTGATCGATGCGCCCGCCGACGTGGTCCGGGGCAAGATCGCCTACATCGCCAACCGGATGCAGCGGCACCAGGACGGCCGTGGCTACAGACCTGCCGTGGCGGCGCGTGGCACCGGCGCCAGCGAGGCGGCGAAGCACGGCGCGCGCGCGTTGCTGATCCGTTCCATCGGCACCGATTCCGACCGCCTGCCGCATACCGGCAACATGGACTACGAGGAAGGCGTGGCGCACATTCCCGCGGCGGCGTTGTCGAATCCCGATGCGGATCTGCTGTCCCACATGCTCAAACGCGGCAAGCCGGTGCGGATCCAGCTGGACCTCGGCGCCGACACAGATGGCGAGTACACCTCGGCCAACGTTATCGGGGAAATCCGCGGCCGTGAGCGGCCCGACGAAGTGGTGATCATTGGCGGCCATCTGGATTCCTGGGATCTGGGCACCGGGGCGATCGACGATGGAGCCGGCGTCGCAATCGCGATGGCGGCCGGCGCGCTGATCGGCGCCCTGCCAGAAGCCCCGAAACGCACGATCCGCGTGATCGCCTACGCCAACGAGGAGCAGGGACTCTACGGCGGCAAAGCCTACGCCGCGGCGCACGCGCACGAGGTGAAGCAACACCTGATCGCGGCCGAAAGCGATTTCGGCGCCGGTCGCATCTACGGTTTCAACAGCAATGCGCCGGCGCATGCGCGCGCGGCCTTGCTGCAGATCGCCGCAGTGCTCGAACCGCTGGGCATCGAGTACCTGCCCGCACGCGGCGGTGCGGGCCCGGATCTGGGGCCGATGGTGGAGCAGGGCATGGTCTGGGCCTGGCTCGGACAAGATGGCAGCGATTACTTCGACTGGCATCACACCGCCAATGACACGCTCGACAAGATCGAGCCCGCGGCGCTCGACCAGCAAGTCGCGGCGTATGCGGTGTTCGCGTATCTCGCGGCCGAAGCGGACGGCGATTTCGGCTCGACGCCGATGGCGCCTGCGCCTGTGCCAAGGAAGTAAGTACGTAGCCCGGGTTCGCGCAGCGCACTCGGGACGACACCTCAATTCAGTTCGCACTCCCGGGTTTCGCTGCGCTCTACCCGGGCTACGGCGATCAGCGCGTGGTGGGCGCGCAGTGCGGCAGCTGGTCGCGCAGGTTCACGAGTCGCCAGTCCGCGTCGCGATAAAGGTCATTCGTACGGGGCAGCGCGCGTGCCCAGGCTTCGATTTCGTCGACCGCGGGATAGGCGGCGGTCTGCGGCGGCGTCGCCGGAATCAGCAGGGCATCCAATCTGGCGCAAGCCATCACCTGCCGCAGATGCTGTCCCGAGGGGTCATGTATCCAGTGCGCGAACTGCGCATCGGTGAGGTGTTCGTAGCGCGCTGGCAGGCGGTAACCGATCACCGTATTTCCCATCACTCGTTCGCGTCCGCCCTGGCCGTGTAGCCAGGCCGCGACGCCGCTGAGTCGAGCTTCCTTCAGCGCACTCGCGTCTGCGTCCGGGCTGTCGCGGTTGGAGCGTGCGAACTCCCCGTCCCAGACTCGTGTGCCCAGACCCCAACCTGCGCTGACGAAGCTGAAGGCGCTGTGGAAGGCGACGAACAACGCAAGCGACAACAGCAACGCGCGCTGCAAGGCGTGCGTTCGACAGCGTCGCCACGCCAAATCCAGACCCGCGAGCGTCGCCATCACCACGGGCGAGAGGAAATAGTTGCCGTCGCCACCGCGATTGATGAAGCCGATGCCCAGCAGCATGACGAGGCCGGTCACCGGCAACACCCACAACAGCCAGCGTGGCGCCGGTGCCGGCGACGGCTCGCGCGGCAACAGCCACGCCACCAACGGCAGAAACACCCAGACATTGCCGGGCCAGGAAATCTGCAGGTGGCTGAAGTGGCTTGGCGAGGCCAACCAGCCCAGCACAATGGTCGGCACGTCCGACCAGACCTGCGGCAGCACCCACTGCAAGGTTCCGATCGGCGGGCGGAATTCCATGCCGAGCCCGTGCCACAGCGCGACCAGGGGTTCCGGTCCGATCGTGGGCATGCCGCTCAGCCACCAGGTGCGCGCGCAGACCAGCGCACCGACGGCGATGCACAAACCGAGCACCCGCCACGCGTCGCGTCGCTCGCCCGGCATGACCGCGACCGTGACCGCAGGCGACGCGCTCATGCCCAGGAGGCAGGTCAGCCCGATCACACCGACGTAGGGCAACGCCACGATCTTGGCCGAGATCGCCAGTCCGGCGCAGGCAAACACCCAGATCATGTCGATGCGCCGGCGCTGTGCGATCAGGTTCCATCCGAACCAGACCATCGCCACCACGAGCAGCGCGGCCAGCACGTCGGGCTTGGCGCTCAACGTCACGTTGGCGAAGGCCGGAATACTCCAGACCAGCGCTGCGCCCGCCAACGAGGGCAACATCGGGTGACCCAAGCGCCGCAGCCAGTCGAACCCCAAGCGCGCGAGCAGCGCACCGAAAAAGATCGCCGCACCTTGCACCACGCTGGTTTCGCGCATCGCGCTCAGCGGCAGCAACAGCACTTCGTAGAGTTTCGGGAAGTAGTACACCGGCGACACCAGGCCGAGCGCATCGAATACCGAGCGTTCACCCACCAACACCCGTTCGGGTCGGAAGCCGTACCAGACCGAGTCAAAGTCGAACACCACATTGCTGCGCGCGAACAACACCACCGGCAACACGATCAGCACCGCGCACCAGAATCGTTCACCCCACGACGGGCGAGTGAGCGCCGCGTCCAGCAGCCGCAGCGAGTGCAGCGAATGCAGGCGTGCCAGCAGCGCAGGAACCATGACCGCGATTGCCAGCAGGCGCTGGGTGCGCGGCAGCCCATAGCCTGCGAGTTGCGCCAGCCACAGCAATAAAGAGAACAGCGCGATGCCGGCGATCAGCTCGCGCAACCATGCATCCGATGCCGCGCCATCGTCACGCCGGCGCAGCATCAGCGCGCCGAGGGCCAGCAGTCCTTCGAGGTAGCCCAGCGATACCAGCAGGGCGAGATCGACATGATGTCTGCGCAGATACAGCGCCAGCGGTGCGAGCAGCAACAACCATCGCACCGCACGCGAAAGCGGCGATGCCTGCAGCGCAGCGAACACCAGCGCCAGCAAAGCCAGCGCCTCCAGGCCGCCCTGCCAGGCAGCGGGTTGCTGCACGTGCCAGAGGAACGGCCCAATCCACAGCAAGCTGATCGCCACCGTGACGACGAACGCCAGCGCCAGCAAGCCGATCGCGAATACCAGCCCGTGCTGCCGCGCAACTAGGTCGAGGCTGCCGTTCGCGGGCGGCATTCGATTCATCAACCGGGTGCGGATCAGTCCAGCAACGGGGTGTTCAATACCTCGGACGGAGCCCCCAGCAGGCGTTCGGCTTCATCGCGCAGGTCCTCCTGCGTGACCCGCCCGCGGCCCATCAACGACTGAGTCAAGTTATCGATATCGAAGCGGCGATCGCTTTTCTTGCGGATTTCCGCGTCGAGCGCGGCGAACAGCGTCACGGCGCGCGCCGTGCGCTCACCACTCGACGAGGATCGATGCAGTCGCTTGACGTCGCGGCCGTGGCGCTTCATCCACTGCAGCGCGCGCTGGCGACGGGTGTCGCTGAGCAACCCGGCGCGATGCAGCAATTCGATCGAGTAGAACTCGGCCAGACCCTCGGCGATCCAGTCCTCGCCTTTCTCGCCGCGGATGCGGGTGAAGACGTGGGTCAGTTCGTGCATCAAACTGCTGGTGCCGTTCTCGCTGATCAAGGGTCGATCCGCGTGCAGGAACAGCGAACGCGGGCCGGACAATCCGCCGCGCCACATCGGATCGCCGGCGCCGAGCAGCAGCACCTTGGTCGGCAGGCGACCAAAGGCGCGCCGGAAATGCGCCGCGCC
>JBKJTK010000326.1:0-7064 GCA_046590875.1 Chiayiivirga sp. | reverse complement strand
GTGAGGATTGCGAGCACGATGGACGCGCGCTCGTAGAGGAACATCAGCAGCGTCGCCACGATCAGCAAAGCCGCGATGAACACAAGCAGCAATTCGCGGAAAGATTGCTGTTGCTCGCGATACAAACCGCCGTACTCGACGCGATAGGCGGACGGAATGTTCATCGCAGTGACAGTTCGCTGCACGTCGCGCATGGCCGAACCCAGGTCACGCCCTTCCAGGCGAGCGGTCACGGCCACCATTTTGCGCAGATTCTCCCGATCCTGCTGGGTCTGTCCGCTGACGATGGAAATATCGGCAATGCGCGACAGCGGCAGGTACTGCCCACTGGGCGATCGCAGCGATAATGCGGACACCTGCTCGACCCGCGCCCTCAGATCGTCCGGCGTCCAGATCCGGATACCGATCATTTTTTCACCGGACTGGATCTGGCTGCTCACGGTGCCGGTCAGCATGGATTGGATCTGCGCCGTCGCTGCATCGGGCGCGAGCCCCTCCAGGGACGCCCGAATCCGGTCAACTTGTATATTGATGGCATCGCCGGCGATGGTTGTCCCATCGAACACCTCGACGACACCGGGTAGCTTGCCGATTCCATCTGCGATCTGTCGCGCGTACTTCCGCAGCGTCGCGTCGTCGGGACCGAACACCTTGACCTCGATTGGCTGCGGATTGGAGATCAGGTCGCCGATGAGGTCCTCCATCAGCTGCAACGTTTCGACCCGTAGCCCGGGGACTTTGGCCTCGACCTGCTGCCTCAGGTCGCTCATCACCTCCTCGATCGGGCGGCGCGGCGGCGGCTTGAGCTTGACGAACATGTCGCCTTCGCTGGCTTCGGTGAGTCCGCCGCCGAGTTGCAGGCCGGTCCTGCGGGAATAGCTTTCGACCTCGGGCAGGCTGCGAACGATGGCTTCCACCTGCCGCATCAGCCGATCCGTTTCGGTCAGCGACGTGCCGGGCGCGGCCCAGTAGTCGAAGATGAAGCCGCCTTCGTCCATGCGCGGCATGAAGCCGCTGCCTACCTTGAAGTATGCGGCCCCACCTGCCACCACCAGGATCAGCAACGGGATCAACAGTCGCCGTGGGCGATGCATGGTGCGCTCCGATTGCCGTGCAATTCCAGAGCCGGTCTTCGTGAGCCACGGCCCGGATCGCTCCAAGGCTTCTGCATCAGAGTCGCGCAGCAAGGCACGCGCCAGCAGCGGAACGACCAGCAGCGCGACCAGGAACGAAATCGTCAACGTCGCTGCCATGGTCAGTGCCAGGGGACGAAAGAACGCGCCCGCCACGCCACCCAGAAATGCCAATGGAATGAACACCGCGACCGTTGCAGCGGAAGAGCCGAGCAATGGGCGCAGCATTTCAGCGGCATAGGTCAGAATCGGGGGCGGCGCCTCGCCGGCACGTTCGTGCTCCACCAGTCGCCGGGCAATGTGCTCGACCATCACGACCGCATCGTCCACCACCAGTCCGACGGCCGCCGCCATGCCGCCGAGGGTCATGATGTTGAAACTCTGGCCAAGGACTTGCTGAAGAACACAGGTCGCCAGCAACACCGTGGGGAGTACCAGACTCACGATCAGGGTGATGCGCTTGTTGCGCAGGAACAAGAGCAGGATCGCGCCGGCCAGGGCCGCGCCGATCAGGATCGCGTCGCGGACGCTGCCCGCGGCGGCCACGATCAGTTCGGACTGGTCGTAGTAAGGAGTGATCTTGACACCGGGCGGCAAAGTCTTCGCGAGCTGCTGCAGACGGGTACGCACCTCCTGCACAATGGCGACGGTGCTCGCGCCGCGCTGCTGCTTGATGTTGACGAGCACGGCATCTTTGCCGTCGGCATTGACCCGGGTCCATTCGGGCATTGCGCCCAGCCTTACCTCGCCGACATCCTCAAGCTCCACGACGCCTAGGGCACCGCTGCGCAGGATCGTGCGCTCGATGTCCTGGGCTGTGCGCAGCCGTGTATCCGAAAGCGCAAGGTACAGACGATAGCGGTCTTCCAGGCGGCCGACCGCCGTCACCACGTTGCTGGCAGCTAGCGATTGCGCCACATCGGCCGGCGTGAGCCCGAGTGATTGCAGTCGTACCGGATCCAGGAGTACCTGATACTCGGCTTGACGTCCACCCAGGATCTCGACTTGCGCCACACCGTCGACCGAAGACAGTTCAGGACTAACCTGATAGGTTGCCAGATCATGTAGTTGGGTCAGCGGACGACTGTCCGAGGTCATGCTCAGGCCCAGTACCGGAAATACCGTCGGATCCATCCGTCGGATGGTGAAATTGACTCCAGCCGGCAAGTTGACCAGCGAACGGCTGACCACGGACTCGGCCTGCAGCAGGGCCACCACCATGTCCGTGCCCCAGGCAAACGAGAGCGACACTTCCGCGGACCCGCGGGTACTTGTCGAGCGGATGATCTTGACGTCCGGCACAGACCTCAAGGTCTGCTCCAGCGGACGCGTCACTTCCACGATCATGCGATCCACCGGGCGATCACCGGCCTCGACGCTGACAACGATGCGCGGAAAATCGACCAGCGGAAACAGCCCGACCGGCAACAGCCGGATGCTCAGGACGCCGCCCAGGGCAAACAGAACGAACGCCAGCAACACCGACCGACGATGATGTCCAAGCCAGTGCGCGATCACGGCATAGGGGCCGCTTGCACGCTAACGGTCATGCCATCTTCGAGCTGGTAATTGCCTTCAACGACAACCCGATCACCAATCTTCAGTCCGGAGACAATCTCGATACGGGTTCCGTCATCAAGCCCGGCCTCCACTGCGACGCGTTTTGCCGTGGTTCCATTGACCACAAACCCGAATGCATGGGCGCCCTCCCGAAGTACCGCCGAACGCAGCACGCTGATTGCCGAATCGCGGTGCTCGATCTCGATCTGCGCACGAACCGTGGAACCCGGCAGCAGCCGCGTGTTGCCCGGCAAATCAATCAGCGCTTGCGAGAGGCGCGTCTGGTTGTCGACTTGTCCCATGACCTCGGAAATGGTGCCTTCGACGCTATGCGTTGCGTCGTAGATCGGCTTCACGGTGACGGGTTGCCCGGCCCGGACCATGCCCAGATCTGCGGGCTCGACGCCAAGCCGCACGCTCAGGTTCCTCTGGCTGGCCAGATGCACCAGCGCCGTATCGGCTGGCACGATTTCGCCTCGCGAGACATCTATGGATGCGACTACCGCATCCAACTCCGTGGTCAAGACTCGTGCGCCTTCGCCCTCAATGCGTGCCGCAGCACTCGTTGCAGAAGCGCGGGCGTTGGCCACATTCTGTCTGGCGCTAGTCATGTCGGCGTTCGTTGCAAGCCGTTGCGAGAACATCCGCTGAGTTCGTTGCAACTCCTGCTCTGTGGCACTCAAATCGTTGCGTGCACGCTGCAGTTCCAGCGCCGCGTTGGCCGTCGGCCTGACACGAAGCAGTGGTTGACCGGCCGTGACCGCCTGACCGGGAACCACCAGCAGCTGCTCGATGACCATCTCGGCCGTCGAATCGATGGTGCGCTGGAACTGCGGCGAATAGTCGACTGTCCCGTACGCCTCCAGCGTCCTGCGCATCGGATGCAAGGCCGCGGTCTCGACGCGCACACTTGCCGTGGGCGCTGCTGCCGGCGTGTCAGGGGCCGGCTGCTCGCACGCGCCCAAGGCGAGTAACAGACAGACCACCATGAGCCGGAACACATTCATGGGGCCTCCCAAATCAGGTGTCCGGCGGATGTTTCCAGGGCTACTTCGCCCTCCAGTTGCGCTTGTTCCAGAGCCAGCAAGGTCAACTGTTTGCCGAGCAGCGACGCCCGCACCGTTTCGTACGTCACCAACGGCAGGCTGCCTTCCCTGGTGGCCTGCAAGATCACCTTTGCGGATTGTTCGAGCGTCGGCAGCTGCTCGGCCAAGGCGCGCCGCTGACCGTCGATGGCGCGCAGATCCTCCACTTGCGCGGCGATGTCAGACCGGGTCTGGATAACGCGGGCGCCATACTCTGCCGCGATCTGCTCCCGAGTCGCGAGCGCAATCGAGATGGCACCCCGATTTCGATTCCATAGCGGCAGGCCCATCGAGACACCAACGCCGCGTGTCGAGATGCTGCCGGTGTCTCGCGCACGATTCACGCTGAGCTGGGGCAGCGGCAGCGGCAGCGCGGAGCGGGCTTCACTTAGCACACCGCGCTCTTGCGACGCATAGCCCTCTTTCAAGGCTTGAATATCGAGTCTTTCTCGCGATGCACGCGCGACCAGCCCATCTATCTGCACATCTCCCAACGGTGCGGGCGCTCGCAGATCCGCCAACGCCAATCGGGTTTGGGGCGGCACTCCGACCGCCGCATTGAGTTCTTGTTGTGCCGCCGCCAGCTGGCGCGTGAAGCTGAAGAGCCGGTCTTGCGCGTCGAGATAGCCAACCTGGTACACCGTGGCATCGTCGAGCCGTGCATCGCCCGCTTTCATGCTGCGCTCGGCCAACCGGTAAATTTCCTGGGCCACGCCTTCGGCCTGATCCGCGACCGCGATCTGCTTCTCGAGCGCTTTGACGCGTCTGACCATCGTGCGCACGTGATTCAGTGCCAGCCATTCGGACCAAGCGATGTCCAAGCGTGTTTGGGCCAACGAATGTTCAGCCCCTTCGATGCGAGCACGGCGAGTCGCCAGAGAGGCGAGATCAAAGCTGAGCCCTGCACCTATCGCGTCCACCAACCCAAGACCACTAGGGCGATCAAGCGAAAGAGACAGCTGCGGATCGGCGATCAATCCAGCGGCAAACAGCTGCGCTTCCGAAACTCCTGCACGGGCGCGGGTGGCAGCCAAGTCTGGGCTTGAGACAAGCGCCAATCGCGCAACATCAAGATCGGAAAGCAGGGCTTGCAAATTGATCGGGCGCGCCGGAATGAGGGGATGGACAACTTCCTCCTGGGCAGAAATGCGCGTGGGCATGCCGGGAGCCAGAATTGATTCGGGACTGGGAAGCGGCGCGGCTCGATACGTGGCACACCCCGACAGCAGCAGGAGCAACGTGGCAGCTGCTTTTCGCCTCGCGAGCGGCATTCTAAATTCTCTGCCTACGAGACGAAGGCCTGTCCTGAGGATGCCGGCTGCACCGGGTTAAGAAGGTCACGGCAGATTCTCCACAAGCTGTTAAGCGGTCGGCAAGCCGAAAGGCCACAACCCAGAAGTGCACCATGAATCTCGAAGATTTGTCCTCAGCCCGGTGTTCGATGAGCGCGTTACGCGTCGTCGCCCTTGCCGTAGTCTGCTTCTGTGCGCCCGTTCTCGCCGCGACGAAGATGGATGGACATGCTGTCCTCCTCGCCGGCGCTAAAGCTTTCGAGAAGCTCGCCGAGTCCGCGCTCACACCGACCAAACCACCTACGTCAAGTTGTTCGCGGACTATCGCGAGAATGCCCCCGCGATAAACAACGCCTCGACGCCGACACAACGAACCGACGGCCGGTTCTGTCTTATCATGATCACGGGTGCATGGATCGCGGCCAACGTGGACAGCAGCAAATTGAGGAAAATGAAACGGTAAGGATCGAACGCCTTGTGCAGGAGCACCAAGTTGATCGCTACCCAGACAAACAGCACCGCGCCGAATGCAAGGTTGAAGGTCTGGAACCCGCCGAACGATGCGACCTTGTCGGCCAGCCGCTGCCCGAACGTGAGCTCTTGCGAAAATCGACCGGTGTGCGGCAGTGCGGCAGTGCGGCAGCAGGATCGACGGCGTGGATCGTCGCGGCAGGACGCGAATCCATTGAGAAGGCGCAAGCGTACGAAAATTCATCCCAACGCAGATTGAATCCGGTACTCCGCCGTCGCTCACGTGCGGCGCCCGAAGTAGAGCCACGAGCAGGCCGAGACCAGCATCGGCGGCAACAGGTTTCCCAGCCGCAGATCGAATCGATACACCTCTGCCATGCTGATCGCCATCGTCTGCAAGGTGAAGTAGCCGAGTCCTATCGCGATGCCGAGGAAGAGCCGCAGACCCAGCCCGCCCGAGCGCAGAGGACCGAACGCGAACGGCATCGCGGCCAGGCACAGCACCAGCGCGTGTACCGGATAGAACCATCGCGCCCAGTACGCACTCTCGAACAGCGCCGAATCCAGTCCGTTGCGCCGCTGGTACACCAGCCCCGCGGAAATATCGCGCGTGGTCAGGTAGCGCGGCCTTGCCACCGTCAGGCTCAGCACCGCCGGGTCCAGGGTCGATTTCCAGCGCTCGCGCGCAAGTCGGGTAGTGGTCACCTTGCGCTGCAGGAACAGCGTGCGTCGCACGTCGAACAGCGTCCACTCGCCACGGCGATGCTCGGCACGCTGCGCCAGCGCGATCGATTTCAGCTGTCCGTCGGGGGCGAATTCATACAGCCGCACGTTGTCCAGACCGACCCAGGCGTCCGGGCCTTCGCCCTCGACGCGACCTTGGCGCGCGTTGAGGATCGTATCGCCTTCGCGCGCCCACAGCCCCGACCACTTCGCAACCGCGAGATCCTTGGTCTTGGCTGCCAGCACCAGGGTCTGCGCGCGCTGTTCGCCGGCTGGCCCAATCGTCTCGGCGACCAAGGCCATCAACGCGGTCAACACCCCGACCGTAATCGCGCCGCTCAGACAGATGCGAAGGCGCGACAGCCCGACCGCACGCAGCGCGGTCAGCTCCGAACTTGCTGCCAGACTGCCCAGGCCAAGCAGGCAACCGATCAATGCGGCGGGTGGAAACAATTGATAGGCCCGACGCGGCAACGTGTAGAGGGTGAGGTAAGCCGCCTTGAGGGTGGTGTAGCCGCCCTCGCCGATCTCATCGAGTTCGGCCGCGAATGCCATCAGTGCATCGAATCCCACCAATGCAATCCAGGCCGGCAGCAGTGAAGCCAGTACCGCTTGCGTCACGAGGCGGTCGCTGCGGCGCAAGCGCATCACGTCGCACCAGGCTCGGGGTTCCTCGCTGCAGCGGAATCCATTTCTGCCGACCGGCAGGGAGAAAGAAAATCGAGGTCGCGGCGGTACCCCTGCGTGGCGACATCCATCATCCCCAGCACCGAATGGAACAGGTGATCGTGCGACAGCGG
>JBKJTK010000195.1:0-3270 GCA_046590875.1 Chiayiivirga sp. | reverse complement strand
CCCAGCGTCCCATTGCGCCCAGCGCTTGCAGGTGTTCGAGCGCGATGCGTCCAGGTTGCAGCGTCGGAATGCGATCCAGCGGCGGCCAGGCCTGATCGCTACGCAGTTCTCCGTCCGCATCGAAGATCCGGCCCTGCTGCAAATCCTGCAGGTAGGCCGCGAGAAACTGCTCGTAACTCTCCGCACAGACGATCCATTCGGCGGATTCGCAATCAACCCGTATCACCTGCCCGAGGACGCCGCCTGGGGCCGGATCGAAGTCGAGATACCACGTCACGTCGCCATTCATGTCCATGATCGGCAGCCAGCGTTCGTTGAAACTCATCGGCCGCACGGGTCCGAGCGTCGGCGGCGGAGCCTCGCCATCGGCATCGGGTTCCATGCCGGCAAGGACTTCTCTCAGCATCTCGCGATGCGCCAGCATCCGCTGCGCCGACAGCAGCACGCCCCCGCTTTCAAACAGGCCCATTTCGGTCTGATCGGATTCGCCATCGTGAACATCAAGGCTGGCCAGCAGCGATTCGGGCACGGGCAGTCCGCAGTCCTGAAGTGCCTCGCGATCCGGCGCCGTCACCGGGGCCACGAGACCTTCGAGCATCGTTGGACGATGTGCCTCGCACCACACCCGCAAATCATTCCAAAGCGCCGCGATAGTCCCTGCCGCCATGTTCATCCCCCAAATGAGACCCGAAAGATAGCCAAGCCTCGTGACGATTGCTACCGGCGCTGGTCACGACGCAGGCGGACGCGTAGCCTGCCGTCCCGGTCACACGCGCTTCGCGCAACCGTCTGGGCTGGGGTCGGCGCCTCCTCGCAGGCGCTTGCGTCCGACTCACTGTGTCTCGCCTGATCTGTCTCGTCTGATCTGATTCGCTTGGGGAAAATCATGTTGTCGATCCGCAATCTGTCCAAGACCTACGCCAACGGCGTGCGAGCGTTGCACGATGTCTCGCTGGAGATTCCCACTGGCATGTTCGGCCTGCTGGGCCCGAACGGCGCGGGCAAATCCACCCTGATGCGCACGATTGCGACCTTGCAGGACCCGGACAGCGGCAGTGTCACGCTCGACGGTCTCGACGTGCTGGCCGACAAACAGTCTGCGCGCATGCAACTGGGCTACCTGCCGCAGGAATTCGGCGTGTATCCGAAGGAGCCGGCGATCACCATGCTCGACCACTTCGCGGTGCTGAAGGGCATCGTGAACGCGAAGGAACGGCGCGAAACGGTCGAGGCCCTGCTCAAGCAGGTCAATCTCTGGGACGTGCGCGGCTACAAGCTTGGCGGTTTCTCCGGCGGCATGCGCCAACGCTTCGGCATCGCGCAAGCGTTGCTCGGCAATCCCAAACTCATCATCGTGGACGAGCCCACCGCCGGGCTCGATCCGGAAGAGCGCAACCGTTTCCTGAACCTGCTGTCGGAGATCGGCGAGAACGTGGTGGTGATCCTCTCCACGCATATTGTCGAAGATGTCACCGATCTCTGTCCGCGCATGGCGATCATCTCGCGCGGCGAAGTATTGCTGTCGGGGGAACCGCGTGAAGCCATGCGTTCGCTCGATGGGCGGGTGTGGCGCAAGACGGTGGCGAAAGGCGCGCTGGCCCAATACCAACGCGACCACACCGTGCTTTCGTCGCGCCTGGTGTCCGGCCAGCCGGTGATCCATGTGCTGAGCGACACCTTGCCGGAAGCCGGTTTTACTTCGATCGAGCCGGATCTGGAGGACGTGTACTTCGGACGTCTACGAGCACAAGCAGCGGGCGTCGCAGCGCCCGCCGTCGCGGCCTGAACCGGAGATTCCCATGCTCAAGGCAATCTTCGGTTTCGAGCTGCGTCAGCAGTTCAGCAGCCCCGTGTTCTGGGTCGTCACCGTGGTGTTCGCCCTGCTCGCGTTCGGCGCCAGCAGCTCGGATGCGGTACAGGTGGGCGGCGCGATCGGCAACGTGCTGCGCAACGCGCCGACGGTGATCATCGGCCTGCTCAACAGCTTCACCGTGCTGTCGATGCTGCTGGTGACGATCTTTGTCGCAGGCGCGGCCCTGCGCGATTTCGACAATCGCACCGCGGAACTGTTCTTCACCACCCCGATGAAGAAGCGCGACTATCTGCTCGGGCGCTTCGGCGGCGGACTCGTGGCTTGCACGGTCGTGGTGCTAGCGGCGGCCCTCGGCATCTTCGTGGGCTATTTCATGCCCTGGCTGGACCCGGTGCGAATCGGTCCGCACAGCGCGGCGCCGTATCTGTGGACGCTCGGCGTATTGCTGCTGCCGAACCTGCTCTTCATTGCCTCCCTGCTGTTTTGCCTGGCAGTCGCCACGCGATCGATGCTGGTCACCTACATCGGAGTGATCGCGTTCTTCGCGATCAGCATCACGACCGGTGTGTTGACCGCCGACCTCGACACGAAATGGATCGGCGCACTGATCGATCCGTTCGGACAGCAGGCGATCGAGGTCGCGACGCGTTACTGGTCGACCAGCGAACGCAACACCCAATTGCCACCCCTCGACGGCGTCCTGTTGCTCAACCGTGTGCTTTGGACCGGCATCGGTCTGGCGCTGCTGTGGTTGGCGTACAAATTGTTCCGCACCGATCGCGACGGGCTGCGGCTATGGCGTCGCAAGCCGAAAACCGCGTCCGGCGGCGGTGTCGCGGCCGCCGCGCCGGGGGTGGTCATCGCGCTGCCCAAGGCTGAACTGCAGACGGGCTTCGCGGCGCAATTCCGTCAGTTCCTCCACCAGGCCTGGTTCGATACCAAGGGCGTGCTGAGCGGTGGGCCGCTGTTGATCATGGGGGTCATCGGACTGTTCATCCTGGTCACCAATCTGGTGTTCGGCGATCTGATGTTCGGCACCAAGTTGTATCCGACCACGATCCGCATGACCGAGTTGATCCAGGGCAGCTACGGGCTGTTCCTGATCATCATCGTGACCTTCTACGCCGGCGAACTGGTCTGGCGCGAGCGCAGTCAGCGTATTGCGGAGGTCACCGATGCGTTTCCGAATGCGGACTGGATCGCGCTCGCAGCGAAAGTCGTCGCGCTGGTGGCGGTGGTGTTCGTGTTCAACGCCAGTGGCGTCGTCGTGACCGTAATAAACCAACTCTTGCGCGGCTACACCGCGTTGGAGCCGGGATTGTATTTCACCCAGACGGTGCTGAGCACGTTGCCGTTCGCGTTGATGGCGGTGCTGGCGATCACGCTTCAGGTCATCAGCAACAACAAGTTCATTGGTTATCTGTTGATGCTGCTGTATCTGGTCAGCCGGGTGGTGA
>JBKJTK010000130.1:0-7634 GCA_046590875.1 Chiayiivirga sp. | reverse complement strand
TTCGCGTTCTGCAACGCGAAACCGAACTGGATGCCGAGGAACCCGAAACACATGTTCCAGATCTGCCAGAACGACAGGGTCGGTTTGCTCGTCATCGCATACTCTCGGCACGGCGCGCGGCCATGGTAGGCCGCCGCAGCGCGTCGCGCACGCTGCATACGTATTCATGCGCAGATCCGCGTGACGCTGCGCTGCGGGTTGCTCAGCGCACGCTCGCTGCACGTCGTGCAGTGGAAGGATTGGATACTCGGCGCACCGCGTCAGCGCTCGATGGGCGCGTAACCGGGTTTGCCCAGGTCCCCCGCTGATTGCGGGATGCGGAGGATGCTTGCCTTGTCAAACCCCATGCGTTCGAAGCGCTCCAGCAATTCACCATACGACGCTGGGTCGAGCGTGGGCGAGCGCGAGAAAATCCAGGCCTTGTCACGCTTCTCGGTGCCCAGCAAGGCGATGCCGGTCGTTTGATCGAGTTCGAGCACCGAGTAGCGGGCGGGAATAACGAAGAACAAGCGCGTCTTGAGTTGCCAAGGGCGCGCCGGATTCGGTGCCCACGTGACCTGCTTGAACGTTTTGGCCTTTGCCTCGAAGCTGCCCTTGCGCGAGGTGAACCGCTCGTCGTATCTGCCGTCGTCGCGTCGATCGAATCGGATGGTCGGCGCCACGCGATCGCGTTCGATGAAGTAAGGGATATGGGCAAGGATGTGCCACTCGCCGGCAATGTCTTCCAAAGCGAACGCCGACGGCGCCGGCAAGGAAGAAACGTTGCGAGCAGACGCAACGACGGCACCGAAGGCAAGCGCGAATCCGCTGGCGATGACGAGGGGCAACAGCCGGTTCATGATGGCGCTCCACTGGGGGGGCTGCCATGGTGTTGCCGTGAAGGTTCACTGGGTGTGAACGCTCGTAGTGAACCCGAGGCCGTTCAGTGGTTGCCCGGGTAGAGCGCAGCGAATTCCGGGGCATGATGAGAATCGACGTGTCGCTCCCTCACGACTGGTCGCATCCTGGTTCCCGTTCGTGCTGAGGTATCGAAGCATGAACGGACGCGGCGATCTGAGAGCGGCCCTTCGATACCTCAGGGCGAACGGCTTCTGGGAAGGAATAGGGAAGGATTCGTCAAACCTCTACTGCCACGCCAGTAGAGCCGGGGATCAGCCTTCGCACTAGGCTTCAGCGAGCCCCAATCTCGCCTACCCCGAAAACCAGGTCCAACGTGCAATCTGTTGCACGCCAACCGTAGACATGTAGCAAAAAAAACCCCGCCGGTACGCACCGACGGGGTTGGGGTGAGCGGATCGCGTGCAGCGGGTCCGTCAGAACTTGTAGGTGACGCCGAGCAGGTATTGGCGGCCGTATTCTTCGTACTTCTGGGTCAGGCCGTTGCCGTTGAAGTACTGGCGGTAGGGTTCGTCGCTGAGGTTGTTGACCTGCAGCAGGACCGAAACGCCGTCGAGCATGCCGTCGCCGAAGGTGTAGCCGGTCTGGAAGTCGACGACCGACTCGCCGTCGATGTAGACCAGGGAGCGGTCGGCGCCGAAGCCTTGCACCTCGCCGAGGAAGTCGGAGCGTTTGCGCTGACTCACGCGCGCCTGGAAACCGTAGCGTTCGTAGTACACCGCGATGTTTTGAACCACGTCCGACAGGCCGGCGATCGGTTCATCCGGCCCGTCCGGCCCCAGGCGTTTGATCGAGCTGCTGGTGTCGGAGTAGTTCGCCACGATGCCGAAACCTTCCAGCATCGGGGTGAACATGTCGAACGGCACCGACACGGTGAATTCCCAGCCGTCGATGTTGCCGCCTTCGCCATTGGCCGGTCGCGAGTACACGCCCACCGCCTGCGGGGGTGGGCCGGTGTAGCCGGGGGGAAGCGGCAGGCCGGTGGCGTCGAAGGTCGAGGTCTGGTCGAAGACGTAGGTGCGCAGGTCCTTGTAGAAATAGGCGAGGCTGACGTAGCCGCGGCCACCGAAGTAACGCTCCCACGACAGGTCGAAGGCGTTGGCGATCCAGGGTTCGAGCTCGGGATTGCCGCCATTGCGCGACCAACGGCCCTGGTTGACGCCGGAGAACTCCAGACTGGTGTTGTTGTTGGCGCGCATCTGATCCACACGGGGACGTGCAAGTTGCCGGCCCAGTCCCAGGCGCAGCGTGTTCTCGCTCGGCAACTCGAAGGCGAGGTTCAGGCTAGGAAGGTAGTCGGTGTAATCCGAGCCGCCGGTGAAGGGTTGCGCGTTGGCAGCGTTGCCTTGCACCACGATGAAGCCGTCGGAACTCTGATCGGTCGAGACCGCCTGCACGCCGAGGTTGCCGCGCACCGGCACCGAGCCCCATTGCGTATCCATATTCAACTGCGCGTAGGCCGTGGTCAGCTCTTCGCTCACCGTCCACTGCTTGTTGACGATGTCGGCATGGATGTTGTCGCGCAGGTTGTAGTACTGCGCGAGCACATCGTTGATGTTGTAGCTGATCGAGCCCGGGACGCCGGCGAAGCTCAGATCCACCGGGCGCAGCAGCACGCCGGCTGGCAACACGGTTTCGTCGGCGATCAGGTCGAGGAAGGCCTCGGGCACGCTGCGGGTTTTTTCGCGATCGGCGAAGTTCACCCCGAACTCGACACTGGTGAACATGCCTTCGGCGAAGGAACGCTCGGCCGATGCCCGGAACGAGGTCAGCTCGTCCTCGATCTGCGGGGTCTTGATGTAGCCGTCCTGGCCCCAGCCGCCCGGGTCCGTCAACACGATCCGGGTCGGGTCGGTGTAGTCGAGGCCGAAGCTCAGGTTGGGCGCGCGGATCGGATCGAGCAGGAATGAGACGCTGTCGGTGATGCCGGCGCGGGCGCCGGCATAAGTTTCGAGAATGCTCTCCTGGCGATCGGCCTGCGAGTGGCTCAGGTCCAACTCGGCGGCCCAGTCCTCGGAAAACTCGAAGCGGTTGTTCCAGCCGATCGCAAACAGCTTGTCGTCGCCTTCGTTGAGGTCGTTGCGCAGTACCGGGCGCACGCCATTGAAGGTGCCGCTCACCACCACGCCGTTGTCGATCACCGGATTGGCGAGCGTGGCGCCCGACCAACCCAGACCCACTTCGAGGAAGCGCGTGGTCTCGGCCTTCTCGAACTTGGAGTAGTAGACGTCGAGCAAGGTGGAGTAGACATTGCCCGAGTTGTACTCGAGCACGCCCATCAGGCCTTGACGCACGTTGTCGGTGGAAGAGGCCTGAACTTTATTGCCGCCGAGCGTGAAGGCGCCATTGGCGCCATTGATATTGTCGGGATAACCCCAGGCTTCCCAACGTTCGGCCTGGCCGGGCGAATCCAGGCGCGCATAACCGAGCGCGATACCGAGGCTGTCGTCCATGAACTGGTCGACGTAGAAGGCGCTGGCGCGGCTGCCGAAATCGTCCGAATCCGAATTGAGTTCGCCGAGCGAGTTCTTCTCACCGCGCACGTTGAACGACACCGCGCGATCCAGAAACGACAGCGGCCGCACCGTGCGCAGGTCGACCGTACCGGACAAGCCCTGACCCACGAGCGCCGCGTCGGGCGTCTTGTAGACCACGACCTGATTGATCAGCTCCGAGGGAAACTGATCGAACTCGACTGTGCGGTTGTCGCCGACGCTGACCTGCTCGCGACCATTCAGCAGCGTGGTGCCGTAGTCGCCCGCCAGGCCGCGGATGCTGATGGTAGAGGCGCGGCCGGCGACGCGTTGCGCGGCCAGGCCCGGCAGGCGCGCGATTGAATCGGCGATCGAGACATCGGGCAACTTGCCGAGATCCTCGGCTGAGACCACGTCGACGATCGAGGTCGAGTCCTTCTTGACCTCGATCGCGCTCTCGATGCCGGCACGGATGCCGCTGACTTCGATCACATCGAGCTTGGCGGGATCTTCCGCGGCGCGGCGTTTCTTCTTCGCGACTTCGTCCGCGGCGACCTCCTCAGCCGTGGGTGTCGAAGCCTGCGCCTGCGCTGCGTGCGCGTGCATGAGGATGGCGGATGCCAACGCTGCACTGAGCAGGTTGCGCTTGAGATTCAACATGGACCCCTCCAACGTGAATGATGGTTTCTGCGGGACCTGGGTGGCCACTGTCGCCCCACCGGCGTTACCCAGGCCCGGTACGCACACGGCGATTTGCCGCGCGGCGTAACGTGCAGGGATGGTAGCCCTTGCGAATTCGGTGCAGGGTTGTCTGCATACGTATTCATGCTGAAAGTCGCATGGCAGCCCCGAAGATGTCAGCGGACCGTGCACCGGAGCAGACCTCGTATGCACCACCCGACAGCGATCAAGACGCGCGATCAGCGCGCCATCCGCAAGACCTCAACGAACCGACTCCCTCCCCTTCAAGGGGAGGGCTGGGGAGAGGATGGTGTTCCGGCCGTGACGAAGCTCACCACCATCCTCTCCCCGGCCCTCTCCTTGAAGGAGAGGGAGACAAGCCAACGCCCCGCGCGCGTCGCGTTGCCGATGGGCCTGCTGCTGTGGCTCGGCGCGGCCATGATGTCAGCCGCCGCGTCACCGCCCCCAACCACTCAAGCCCTCACCCTGCACGTTCCCTCGCCCGACTGGCGCGACCAGATCCTCTACTTCGTGATGATCGATCGCTTCGACGATGGCGATCCCGGCAACAACGACCAAGGCGCGGGCGAATTCGACCCCCAGGATTCCGCGCGCTACAGCGGAGGCGACCTGGCCGGTATCGAGCGTCGTGTCGATTACATGCAGGGCCTCGGCGCGACCGCGTTGTGGCTGACGCCGCCGGTGGCGCATCTGTGGTGGGACGGAGACCGCAAGTACGGCGGCTACCACGGCTATTGGGCAGAAAACTTCAAACAGGTCGATGCGCACTTCGGCGATCTGTCGACCTATCGCCGTCTCTCGCATGCGCTGCACGCGCGCGGCATGTACCTGGTGCAGGACGTGGTGGTGAATCACGTCGGCAACTATTTCAGCTACGACAACCACTTCGACGCGACCGCACCCACGCGCGGCTTTGCGCTCAATGGCGATGCGCGTCCGCGCCCCGCCCCCACGCAATGGCCGTTCACGCTCAACGACGTGCGCAAGCCGGAACATCGGCGAGCCGCGATCTATCACTGGACGCCCAAGATCACCGACTACACCAATCCCACGCAGGAGCAGACCTGGCAACTCGCCGACCTGGACGATCTCAACACCGAAAATCCCGTCGTGCGACGCGCGTTGCGCGACAGCTATGGCTACTGGATACGCGAGGTCGGGGTGGACGCGTTCCGCGTTGACACCGCGTTCCACGTGCCGCCCGAAACCTTCCGCGATTTTCTCCACGCCGACGATCCCAAGGCGCCGGGCGTGCTGCGGGTGGCGGCGAGCACCGGACGCCAGAACTTCCACGTATTCGGCGAAGGCTTCGGTATCGATCGTCCCTATGACGACCGCAAGGCGCGCAAGCTCGAAGGCTATATGCGTGATGCGCAAGGCACTTCGTTGCTGCCAGGGATGATCAACTTTCCGCTCTACGCCAGCACGCTCGATGTGTTCGCGCGAGGCCGCCCGAGCGCAGTGCTGGGGCATCGCATCCGCAGCATGATGCGACTGCATGCCAACCCGCATCTGATGCCGAGCTTTGTCGACAACCACGATGTCGACCGCTTTCTCGCCGGTGGCAGCGAGGCGGCGTTGAAGCAGGCGCTGTTGTTGATCCTGACCCTGCCCGGCATTCCGGTGATCTACGCCGGCACCGAGCAAGGATTCACCGAGCAACGCGCGGCGATGTTCCGCGGTGGCTATCAGGCGAAGGGTCGCGATCATTTCGACACGAGCACGCCGCTGTATCGCTATCTGCAGCGCGCCATCGCGTTGCGGCGCGCGCATCCGGTGCTGTCGCGCGGCACGCCCACGGTGCTGGACGAGAATGCCGCCGCCCCCGGCGCGCTGGCCTACACGATGCGCGACGGCGAGGATACCGCGCTGGTCGTGTTCAACTCCGCCGACAGCCAGACGCTGCTAGCGAATCTCGAGACCGGGCTGGCGGCGGGCACCCGGCTCACGCCAATGTTTGCGATCCAGGGCGACGCGTCACCGCACGTGGTCGGCAACGACGGAAAGCTCACACTCACCCTGGCACCCCGCAGCGGCCAAGTGTGGCAGGTGCGAGGCAAGGCGGAACCCCCGCGCCGCTCCGGCGCGCGCATCACACTGGCGCCGATCGATACCGCGCGAGACGCCGACGCGCTCACCCTTCAAGGCATGGCAAGGAACGTGGCGCGATTCAAACTCGTCGTCGATGGCGATCTGGCTGCCGCGCAAACCATCACGCCCGCGCAAGGCGGGCACTGGCAGGCACGTATCGCGACCGACGGCATGCTGGATTCGGACATTGAACATCGGGTGGTCGCCTGGTCCGAGGCCGACGCGACCTTGTCGGAGCCCCGCCGTTTCCGCGTCCAACGCGCGTGGCGCGAACTCGCCGACGTGCCGGACCCGGCCGGCGACGATGTCGGTCCGACCGGTCGCTATCGCTATCCCACCGATCCCGACTGGCAGCGCCACCGCGCTCTCGATATCCGTCGCGTGCAGGTTGCCGCGTCCGGCGGCTCGCTCAGGATCACGCTGCGCTTGCGCGATGTGGTTGCGATCTGGGACGCGCCGAACGGCTTCGACCACCTCGCCGTGACCGCCTTCATCCAATTGCCCGATCGCGACGGCGGCGTCACCGCGATGCCAATGCAGCACGCGACCCTGCCTGACCGCATGCGCTGGCACTACCGGCTGCGTGCGGGCGGCTGGACTAACACGCTGTTCTCGCCCGACACCGCCAGCGCCACGAGCGAAGGCACTCCGGTTTCGCCGGTCGCCGACCTGCGCGTGGATCGCGCGCAGGACACGATCACGTTTTCGATTCCCGCCGTCGCGCTGGGTCGTCCTGCCACGCTGGCCGGCGCGAAGCTTTACTTCACCACGTGGGACTACGACGGGCGCTATCGTTCATTGGGCCAGCCGCCGCAGGCGCAGGCGTTTGGTGGCGGCGACGGCGCGCGCGACCCGCTGGTGATGGATGACACCCACGTCATTACCCTGCGCTGATCAAGGAACGGCGGCGGCTGAAGCGGTCGAACCGTCGCGCACGAAAGCAGCGACGACGACGCCCTCGCAGGAACCTGCCTGACGACCGGGTGACGTCGGTACCCTGGCGCACACCCAAGGCATCGATGCAGGGCGTACCCTAGGGACATGCTGCACAAAATCCTCACTGCAAAACGCGAAGACTTTATCGACCCATTCCGGTTCGGGATCGCGGAACGCTCCCTGAGTTCGCCCCGGTGGGCCGTCCAGATCGGCGATCGCCGGTTCCATGATCAGCTCATCAGGGCGCGGCGGCCTCAGGAGCTGCCTCCGCCGTCGACATGAGGGAGAGTTGAGGGCCATGGAGTCGAGCTTCATCGACAGCCTGCTGCGGCATCCCGCACGCGGGGCGCTGCTGGTATTGGATGCCGAAGGAAAAGTGGTGGCGCAGAACGCGGTCGCTGACGGCATGGCGTCCGCCGCGCTCAAGCAATCGCTCGCCCTGATCCTGCGCGATGCAATGGCCCAGCTGGCGGCGCATCCTGACCCGTCGCTCGATTTGCGGTTTGCGCACGACGAACAATCCTTCACCGGCGT
>JBKJTK010000038.1:0-5748 GCA_046590875.1 Chiayiivirga sp. | reverse complement strand
AGCCGGTGGTGGTTTGAAGGAGATCGCGGTGCGCGCTTCGGTCGCAGCCGGCCCCGGTGGCGACGTGTTCGCCCAGCTCAAACCGTATTTTGAAACGATCGCCATGGCGAAGGTTTCGACTTCCGCGCATGAGGCCAAGGAACTCAAGCTGCTGCGCGAAACCGATCTGATCCTTTTTAACGCCTACGAACAACTGCACGTGGCGCGGCAGCAGGTTAAGGCGATGGCCGAATCCGGTTATCGCCCGCCGATGCCTGCACGGCAAGTGCAGGTCGCCGGTGATGTCGGCATTGCCACCTTCAAGATGATGCTGGTCAACATGCTCGAAGGCCGGATGATTTCCGAACACGACATGGAGATCGCGACACGCATAGCGACGGTGCTGTGTGGCGGCGAGGTCGACCGCGGTTCGCTGGTGGACGAGAACTGGTTGCTGAAACTGGAACGCGACCACTTCGTTGCACTGGCGCAGATGCCCAAGACCCAGGCGCGCATCATGCACACGTTGACCACCGGCAAGCCGCTGCGGAACTGACGAGAGATTTCAGAACGCGATGCCGTTCGTCCTGAGGTATCGAAGGATGAGCGGTCCCTGGCACCCCCGACTCGCCCTTCGATACCTCAGGGTGAACGGACTCGGAGTAATGCAGACATGAGCAAGCAAATCCAGGACGCCTACATTGTCGCCGCCACGCGTACTCCTGTTGGAAAGGCTCCAAGAGGCGTCTTCCGCAATACCCGCCCCGACGAGATGCTGGCGCACGTGTTACGCGCCGTCGTTGCGCAGGCGCCGGGCATCGATCTGTCACGCCTCGACGACGCGATCATCGGCTGCGCCATGCCCGAGGGCGAGCAAGGTATGAACGTGGCACGCATCGGTGTGCTGCTGGCAGGACTGCCGAATACCGTCGCGGCGCAGACCATCAATCGCTTCTGTTCTTCCGGCATCCAGGCGGTGGCGCTCGCGGCGGATCGCATCCGTCTGGGCGAAGCAGATCTGGTGCTGGCCGGCGGCACCGAGTCGATGTCGATGGTGCCCATGATGGGCAACAAGGTTGCGATGAGCACCCAGGTTTTCGCGAACGACAATGTCGCGATCGCCTACGGCATGGGTATCACGGCCGAGAAGGTCGCCGACGAATGGAAGGTCTCGCGCGAAGACCAGGATGCATTTGCCGCCGACTCGCACCGCAAAGCGCTGGCCGCGATCGCGTCAGGCGAATTCCGTGGCGAGATCACTCCCTACTCCATCACTGCGCGCATTCCCGATGTCGCCGGCAACACGGTGCGGCTCAAGCAAGCACTGATCGACACCGATGAAGGCCCGCGTGCCGATACCACCGCGGAAGGCTTGGCCAAGCTGCGACCGGTGTTCCGCATGGGCGGTAGCGTCACTGCGGGCAATTCCTCACAGATGAGCGACGGGGCAGCCGGCGTGCTGCTGGCTTCGGAGCAAGCCATCAAGGACTACGGGCTGACGCCGCTGGCGCGCTTTGTCGGCTTCTCGGTCGCGGGCGTGCGGCCCGAAGTGATGGGCATCGGTCCGATGGCGGCGATTCCGAAGGTGCTAAAGCAGGCTGGCCTGTCGCAGGATCAAATCGACTGGATCGAACTCAACGAGGCCTTCGCCGCGCAGGCGCTGGCCGTGATACGCACCTGCGGCCTCGATCCTTCCAAAGTGAATCCACTGGGCGGAGCGATCGCGCTCGGGCATCCGCTCGGCGCGACCGGCGCGATCCGCACCGCAACCATTGTTCACGGCTTGCGCCGGCGCAAGCAGAGGTACGGCATGGTGACGATGTGCATCGGCACCGGCATGGGCGCTGCCGGAATCATCGAGGCGTTGTAGCCCGGGTAGAGCGCAGCGAAACCCGGGAAACGATGGCATCCACCCCGGGTTACGACCAAAGGTCTAACCCGGGCTACGTTCGCGCCAATCCTTCCACGCGTCCCGGACCTGCAGCCACCAGTAGCTGAGCTGGGCGCCCACGAACCCAGCCGGTTTCAGCGCCGACACCAAGCCATAGTCAGCGAATTCCCGCCATCGCGGATCGCCTTCCGCGATCGCGGCGGCGATCACTTCGCCTGCATACGTGGTCGGCGCGACACCGTGGCCGCCGAAGGCCTGTGCCAGCCACAGCCCCGGTTCGACCTGTGTGATCTGCGGCATCTGGTGCCGCGCATAGCTCATCAATCCTGACCAGGCGTAGTCGATCCGCACGCCATCCAGCTGCGGATACACCTTGAGCAGATCTCGATACAACAATCGTTGCACCGCAGCAGGCGAACGCTCCAGCACCGCGATGCGCCCGCCCCAGAGCAATCGCGTGTCCGACAGCGGGCGATAGTAGTCGAACGCGAAACGGGTGTCGTAGACTGCAGCGTCGGTGCTCATCACTTCGCGTAAACGCGTGCCCAATGGCTCGGTCACCATCACGTAGGTCGCGATCGGCAGCACGGCAGCGTCGATCTGGCGTCGCAACCGCGCGAGATATCCGCCGCAGGCAAGCACCACTTGCTGCGTCTCCACTTCGCCTTCCGGTGTGCGTATTCGCCATCCCGCGCCGGAGCGTTCGAGCGCGATCGCGGGGGTGTGCTCATGGACACGCACGCCATGCCCGACCGCTGCCTCGGCGATCCCGAGCGCGTAGTTGAGCGGATGGAAATGGAATGCATCCGGCTCGAACAGAGCGTCGCTGTAGCGTGTTGTATGCAGCCGCTCGCTTACCGCCTCGCGTGCAAGCCACTGCCAATGAGTGCCATAGTTTTCAGCCAGAAGGCGCTGGCGTTGGCGCAGCACCGAGGGATCGCGGAACCAGTTTGCCCACAGCACGCCGGCATCGACACGTTGGCAATCGATGCGGTAGCGCTCGCTGCGCTGTCGGATCAATTGCACCGCATCGAGCGTGCCGCGATACAAGGCGTTCGCCCGTGCAGGTCCGAGTTCGCGCAATAGCGCATCCTCGCCGCGCGAGTAGCCGCCAAACACGAAACCTCCGTTACGGCCGGATGCGCCGTGCCCGATGCGCTGCGATTCCAGAAGCATGACGTTGGCTTGTCCGCGCTCGACCAGGCCCAGCGCGGTGTTGAGCCCGGCGAAGCCGGCGCCGATCACGCACACGGCGGTTTCGTGCTTGCCTCGCAACGGGGCGTGTGGTTCTACCGCATGCGCCGTCGCGCGGTAGTAGCTCTCGGATGAGCGGGTCATACAAAGGTACCGGTAGCGACCCAAAGGCGGGATTATCGTCGCGCCAAGGTCAGGAGGGGACATGAGCGACGAAATCCATCGGGCCGATCCAAAGTTCCGCCGCATCGCCCCGATACTGGTGCTTGCGGTGGCGGTATTTGGCGGCGCCGCGATCTGGGCCTTGCAGCGCTGGCTGGCAACCCATCGTGCCTCCGGCATGGGCGACGGCATCGACGCACTGATGATGCTCGTCGCGGGTTTGGTAGTCGTCCTGTCTACGGTCAGCCTGGGACTGGCGTTCGCACTGTGGCAGGAAGCTGCACGAATACGCCAGGAGGGTCGATACCCGCCCAGCAATATGCGCACACTTGGCGATGTCGCCGTGCGTCGTGGGCCGGATGCGGGTCGTTACGCGACCTATATGCGGGTCGGTGCCGTGGTGGCAGGACTAGCCGGCGTTGGCATCCTGCTGTGGGGCTACCGCCTGTTGCGCCTGGTGGCCTGAGCCGGCGTCAGGGTTTTTCTGCCAGCGCCGCACGCATATAAGCACGCGCCTCGTCGGCGAGATCGTCGTGGTCGAGCGCGTAGCGGATCGTGGCCTCGATCAGGCCGATACGACTGCCGCAATCGAAACGCCGGCCCTCGAAACGGTAGGCCATCGCGCGTTCCTCTTTAAGCAAGGCGGCGATGCCGTCGGTGAGCTGGATCTCGCCGCCGGTACCGGCACGCGTTCTCTCCAACAGGTCGAAGATGCGCGGACTCAATACGTAACGACCTACAACCGCGAGCGTGCTCGGAGCGACCTCTGGTTTCGGCTTTTCGACGATCGCGGCGATTTCACCAAAACGCCCACTGAAAGCCTGCGTCGCGACGATGCCGTAGCTGCCGGTTTGCTCGCGCGGCACGTCCTGCACTGCGATGACGCTGGCGTTTTGCGCCGCGGCCAAGTTCGTCATCTGCTTCAGCGCACCCGGCCCCGCAGCTCCGGATTGGTTATTCCAGATCAGGTCGTCCGGCAGCAACACGGCAAACGGTTCATTGCCGATCACCGGGCGCGCGCAAAGCACCGCATGACCGAGGCCAAGGGCTTCGGTCTGGGTGACGAAGACCGCGCGCACATGCGACGGCAACACGTCGCGGATCATCGCCAGAAGTTCGCTTTTCCCGGCCTTCTCGAGTTTCTGTTCGAGTTCGTAGGCCTTGTCGAAATAATCCGCGACGGCGTGCTTGTAGCGGTTGGTGATGAAAACGAGCGTGTCGCAGCCCGCTTCGATCGCCTCGTCCACCGCGTACTGGATCAGTGGCTTGTCGACCACGGGCAGCATTTCCTTCGGCACCGTCTTGGTGGCGGGCAGGAAGCGCGTACCAAGGCCGGCGACGGGAAAGACCGCTTTTCTAACGTTCTGGAACATCCGTGTAACTCCCTGCTCTAAATCGTTGTGCCCGGTCAATGTTTGCGACGGCTGAGCGCAATCACGTCGTCGCTGACGCCGGTACGGGTGTACTCGGGCACGAGCTCAGTCAGTAGCTGTTCCAATGCGCCCTGGTCGAAGCGCAACACGGACTGTCGCGCGCGGTGCAGTGCGGCCTCGATCGAGGCACGAGGCAACTCGCGTGGATGCGCCAGCATGATCTTGGCGTGGGTGGTGGGTTGGTAGCTTTCCTGGGCGTGGAAGAGTTCCTCGAACAGCTTCTCGCCCGGACGCAGCCCGGTGTAAACGATCGCGATATCGCGCTCGGGTAGCTTGCCGGTCAGGCGGATCATCTGCTCGGCGAGGTAGTGAATGCGCACCGGCTCGCCCATGTCGAGCGCGAAGATCTCGCCGCCCTGCCCCAGCGCCACCGCTTGCAAGATGAGTTGGCAGGCTTCCGGGATGGTCATGAAATAACGGGTAATCTCCGGATGCGTCACCGTCACCGGCCCGCCGCGGCGAATCTGTTCGCGGAACAAAGGCACCACGCTGCCGGCGGAATCGAGCACGTTGCCGAAACGAACCGTCACGAAACGCGTGTCGTTCTCGCGCGCCAGCGCCTGGCACAACATCTCGGCGATACGCTTGCTCGCGCCCATCACATTAGTCGGATTCACCGCTTTGTCGGAGGAGATCAACGCGAAGCTCTGTACTGCGTGCCGGATGCAGGCCAGCGCCAACACTTGCGTGGCGAGCACGTTGTTGCGAACTGCTTCACGGACCTGCTCTTGCAGTAGCGGCACGTGCTTGAAGGCGGCAGCGTGAAATATGGTGTCGGCCCGTGACAGCGACAGCGCGTGTTCACAGGTCGCGGCGTCACCGCAATCGCCCAGTACGCCGCGCAGAAGCAATTCGGGGAATTCGGCTCGCAATTCCTGTTCGATCTTGTACAGGTTGTACTCGGAGAGTTCGATCAGGGTCAGCGACTCCACCCCAAGGCGAGCGATCTGGCGACACAGTTCCGAGCCGATCGAACCGCCGCCGCCGCTGACCAGCACGCGCTTCCCCGAGAGTCCGGTACGGATCGCGGTCCAGTCCAGCGCGTGCTGGTCAGCGGCGGCGGCGGTTCGATCGGCTCGGAACTGTGTC
>JBKJTK010000380.1:0-4415 GCA_046590875.1 Chiayiivirga sp. | reverse complement strand
TTCCTCGGGCTTGTAGTCGAGCCGATCCGCAACCGACCACTCCGGTCGCACGCGTCGGTTCCAGTGCCGTGCGCCGGGTTGATCGAGCGTGGTCTGCATCGGCGGCGTGCCCGGCGGGAGCGGCTTGATTCCGCCGGCGCGCATGTCCTCGGGTAGTCCGACTTTGGCGGCGATCTCGATGAAGCCGGCGTAAACGGTCTTGCCGCCGAGATCGCGCACCGCCGCACCCTCGGGCGTGCGCGAACCCGAGTGCACCGCAACGATGCGCCCATCACGAAACTCGATGCTGCCGTCCTCGATCACCTTGCCCGGCTCGGTCACGATGCGCGCGTGAATCAGCACGAGGTGACGCGAAGGTCGCGCCGCGACGCCTTCCGAAGGCAAGGTTGTGATGGGCTGCGCCGACGCGAGACTAGCCGCGAACGTGAGGTTCAACGCCAGCGCAAGGCGCGCAAGCACCTCGCCGCAGCGCGGCGTGCGGAAGTACGTCATGAGGCTATCCCAGGGAGGCAAAACGAAACTGCGACCATAGCGGCGCAATTTGCGCGGGCTATGCGCCAGAAGTCATGGTCGACGGTGGTCGACGATTGGGTTAGCGAGTCGGGCTAAACCGCTGCGCCGCGCTTGCGCACGATCAGCATCGCCAGTTCCAGCGACTGTTCGTAGTTCAGGCGCGGGTCGACCGTCGAACGATAAGCACGCGCCAGATCTGTTTCGGTGAGATCGCGCGCGCCGCCCATGCACTCGGTGACGTCTTCTCCGGTGAGTTCCAGATGCACCCCGCCCAGACGCGTGCCGGCGGCCGCATGCGCGTCGAAGGCCTGTTCCAGTTCGCTGCGAATGTTTTCGAAGCGGCGCGTCTTGACTCCGTTGGTCAAACTCTCGGTGTTGCCGTGCATGGGATCAGCGACCCAGAGCACGCGACGGCCTTCGCGCTTCACGCACTCCAGCAAGGGCGGCAAGGCCTCGGCGATCTTGGTCGCGCCCATACGATGGATCAGGGTAAGGCGGCCGGGTTCGTCGTCCGGATTCAGCACGTCGATCAGCTTGAGCAGCACCTCAGGCTTGACCGACGCGCCGACCTTCACCGCGACCGGATTGCGGATGCCGCGCATGTATTCGATATGCGCACCGTCGAGGTCGGCGGTTCGCATGCCGATCCAGGGGAAATGCGTGGACAGATTGAACCAGCCCCACTGGCGCGGCACCTGACGCGTCAGCGCCTGCTCGTAGTGCAGCAGCAGCGCTTCGTGTGAGGTGTAGAAATCGACCCGGTCGGCATTGTGGATAGCCTGACCCGACAGTGTTTCCATGAAACGTACGCTGTCGCCGATCGCGGTCACCATGCGGCGATAGTCTTCGGCCAGCGGCGAGTGGCCGACCCAACCCAGATCCCAGTACTCCGGATGATGCAAGTCGGCAAAGCCACCGTCGATCAGCGAGCGCACGAAATTCATCGTCAACGCCGAGCGCGAGTGGCCTTCGAGCAAGCGCCGGGGTTCGGCGGCGCGCGCTTCAGGTGTGAACTCCGGCGCGTTGATCAGATCGCCGCGATACGTCGGCAAGGTGACACCGTCGCGGGTCTCGGTGTCGGTTGACCGCGGTTTGGCGTACTGGCCGGCAAAGCGACCCACGCGCACCACCGGCAGACGCAGGCCATAGACCAGCACCACACTCATCTGCAGCAACACTTTCAACCGGTTCGAGATCAGCCCGGATTCGCAATCGCTGAAGCTTTCGGCACAGTCGCCGCCTTGCAACAGGAAGCGTCGCCCTTCCTGCGCTTCAGCCAACTGGCGCTTGAGCGTGAGGATTTCCCACGAGGTAACCAGCGGTGGCAGGCGACCGAGTTCGGCCAGGGCGGTGTCAAGCGCCTGGCTGTCCGGATAGGTCGGCTGTTGCAACGCGGTGCGGGCTTGCCACGAGGCCGGCGCCCAATCCTTCGGCAGGCGGACCGGTTGCGGGCGGTTTTCCAGTATGTTCATGGCAGAGTACGCGGCTTTGTTGCGGTGCATCACCCGATCATGCCGACTCGCCTGCCTGGGTGCAAATGTCTCAGTCGAAACTGCTTATCCAAACTTGTCAGTTGCGCTTGCGCCATCCGGCCCAAAGCGCGGCGACGCCTAGAAACAAATAGCAGAGCAGGGTCCAGCCCGGCATCGACAGACCGAGAAACGTCCAGTCGATCTGCGCGCACTCGCCCGAAGCGCTGAAGACTTTGTCGATCACCTTCTGCAACGGGAAAGCGTCCAGCATATAGCCCAGATCCATGCCGCTGCACGAAGGCACTTCAGACGCCGGCAGGTGCTGCATACGCAAATGCCAGCCAGCGAGGCCCGCGCCGATCGTTGCGCACACGCCAACCAGCAGCGCGGAAAGCCTGCGCCACCACAGTGGGCGCGGCCCGATCAGGGCCCCGAGCAGAAAGAACACGCCCATGCCGGCAAATGCGACACGCTGCAGTATGCAAAGCGGGCACGGCATCATGAACATG
Organism: Chiayiivirga sp.; assembly: GCA_046590875.1. Taxonomy (GTDB): domain Bacteria; phylum Pseudomonadota; class Gammaproteobacteria; order Xanthomonadales; family Xanthomonadaceae; genus JALCLA01. Next base: position 1,921 of record JBKJTK010000380.1, on the reverse strand, counting down.
CCGTGCTGCACGTAAAGAGCGTAAGCGAGCAGTGCGGCACATAGTGCCGCGCCAAGCGCGAACTGGGTGCGGAAATTCCAGGCGAAGGGATTCATGGTGCGTCCGGGGAAAGGGCCGAGTCACAACGACGTCCGCGAGATAGACCGCAGACCTTCAAAAAAGTGCGGCCCACAAAAGACGAAACCCCGGGCGTTGCCGACCGGGGCTCGGAGTAGCAATGACGCAAGCGATTACTCGGCTGCAGCAGCAACCAATTGTGGCCGGTCGACGAGTTCGACGTACGCCATCGGCGCGTTGTCGCCATCGCGGAAGCCGCACTTCAGGATGCGCAGATAGCCACCCGGGCGCGTCTGGTAACGCGGGCCGAGTTCGACGAACAGCGTGCCGACGGCCTCCTTGTCGCGCAGACGCGCGAACGCGAGACGACGATTCGCGACGCCATCGATCTTGGCCATCGTGATCAGCGGCTCGGCGACCCGGCGCAATTCCTTGGCTTTCGGCAAGGTGGTGCGAATAAGGCCGTGCTTGATCAGCGACGCCGCCATATTGCGGAACATGGCTTCGCGATGCGAACTGGTGCGGTTGAATTTGCGTCCGGATTTCTGGTGGCGCATGGTCGTAAGTCCTGGTTATCGGATGCCCGGCCTCAGCCGAGCATGCCCTGTTGCAGACCGGCCGGCGGCCAGTTTTCCAATTTCATGCCGAGCGAAAGACCGCGCTGGGCGAGGACTTCCTTGATCTCGGTCAGCGACTTCTTGCCCAGGTTCGGAGTCTTGAGCAGCTCGACTTCGGTGCGCTGGATCAAATCACCGATGTAATAGATGTTCTCGGCCTTGAGACAGTTGGCCGAACGCACCGTCAGTTCCAGATCGTCGATCGGGCGCAACAGCACCGGGTCGATACCGCCGGCGATCGGCTTGGCCGCGCTGCGGTCGCGCTGGGTGAAGTCGCCGAACACAGACAGCTGGTCCGACAGGATGTCGGCTGCGGTGCGGACGGCTTCCTCAGCGTCGATCGTGCCGTTGGTCTCAATTGTCAGGACCAACTTGTCGAGGTCGGTGCGCTGTTCGACGCGCGCGCTCTCGACTTCGTACGCCACGCGACGCACCGGACAGAACGAGGCGTCCAGCATCAGCTTGCCGATGGCGCGGGTTTCTTCATCCGGACGGCGACGCGAGGTGGCGGGCTGGTAGCCAAAGCCGCGCTCGATCTTCAGGCGCATGTTTAGCGCCATGTCCTTGGTGAGATGGCAGATCACGTGTTCGGGATTCACGATCTCGACGTTATGATCGACCTTGATGTCGGCGGCGGTCACCACACCCGGGCCCTGCTTGGCCAGGACGAGCGTCGCGCTGTCGACGTTGTGCATGCGGATCGCAACATCCTTGAGGTTGAGCAGGACTTCGATAACGTCCTCCTGCAGCCCCTCAACGGTGGTGTACTCGTGCAGCACGCCGTCGATCTCGACTTCCGTGATGGCGAAGCCGGGGATCGAGGACAACAGAACACGACGCAGCGCGTTGCCTAGCGTATGGCCGTAACCGCGCTCCAGCGGTTCGACCACGACGCGCGCGCGATTGTGGGCGATACGTTCGATGCCGATGCCGCGCGGACGCAGCACCTGTGTGGCTGTAACGGACATTCAGCGCTTCTCCGTGGATTACTTCGAATACAGCTCGACGATCAGAGCTTCGTTGATGTCCGAGGGCAGATCGCTGCGCTCCGGCACCGTCTTGAACACGCCGGCGAACTTCTTCGAGTCGACTTCGACCCAACCTGGGAACAGGTCCATTTCCTGCGATAGCGTCAGCGACTCGGACACGCGCAACTGGCGCTGGGCGCGCTCGGTCAGCGTGATCGCATCCCCGGGGCGTACTTGGAACGACGGCAGGTTGACGACCTTGCCGTTGACGGTCACACC
>JBKJTK010000377.1:0-3853 GCA_046590875.1 Chiayiivirga sp. | reverse complement strand
GCCGACGGCGTGGGCGCCGTCTCGACGCTGGACTCGATCGACACCGTCACGCACGAGCTGCGCGCCAAGCTAGGCGAGGCGCTGTCGGCGATCGAGCAGGATTCGGCGCCGCTGCCGAAGGTGACGAGCGGCAGTTTGGATGCGCTGCGCGCCTACGCGTTGGCGGAGCGCGCCTACGCCGCCGACAATCTCGATCAGGCGCAGCAACTTTACGCCGAGGCCTTGCGGCTGGATCCGGAGTTCGCGTTGGCGCTGATCGGTTCGTCGCGGGTCGCATCCCGCCATTACGAACACGATGCGGCGCTCGAGTACGCCGATCGCGCGTTGACCCTGAGCGACCGACTCACGCCACGAGATGCCCTCTACCTGCGGGCGTACCGGGCATCGTGGGATGCCCCCGCCGCGTCGATTCGCGAGTGGACGACGTTGACTCGGTTGTACCCCGACTACCTCGTCGCGTTCTACAACCTGGCATCGCGCGAAGCGGTGGCTGCGCATCTATTTGCGGCATGCGCAAAGAACGCGGCACGCATCGATGTCCCGCAGTTCCCGTACCGGGCGGATGCGGTGTATTTGAAGGCGATGTGCGAGCTGGGACAGGGGGCGATCGAGAAAGCCGTAACCGAATTCGAACGATCGAAGTCCATGGGTGTCGCAGGGTTTGGATTCGCGAGCGCGGCTGCATTCGCCGCCAGCCGCGACTTCAAGGCCGCCTGGCTTGAACTCGAGGGCGCCGAGAAGACGGAATCGAAGGGTGCAATGATCGAGTATGCGGCCATGGCCGCCAGCTTCCGGCTCGATACCGGCGACTTCGAAGCCGCCCGCTCCGCGATGGCGGGAGCACTAACGAACGAGGCGGCGGCGCTACCTCGCCATTTCAAGACCGTCATCGGAACGCAAGTGCTGGTATTCGCCGCCATGGACGGAATTGAGGAAAGCGAGAACAGACGATTGCAAACGCATTTCGCCGAACGGATCGCAGGCATTCAGGGTGATCCGCGCGAAGACAACCGACCGGAGGCGTTCCAGGCTTTGGTGCTCGCACTGGTGGTGGCGCGACAGGGACAGCTTGATCTGGCCGAGCGCGCCGTGATGGAATTGAGTGGCGAGAAGATGTTGGAAGGCTTCCCCCTGCACGCTGCCTTATTGCAGTGCGTCCAGGCGGAACTCGAACGCCAGCGCGGCCGACCCGAAGCCGCTTTGCGCATCTTGCCGGACCGTGCGGCGTCAATCCTTTTGCTGCAGCAATGGGCAGTTCGCGTCGATGCCCTCGCCTCGGCCGGTCGCCATCGCGAAGCTGGGGAGCAGGCCGAAGCGCTGGCGAAAATGCGTGGGCGCGCTTACTCAGAAATCGGCGGGTACGGGCTGCTCTTGCCGATAAACGTCGCCACGGTCGATCTGGCCTTGCTGCAATCGGCCGAAGCCAGCGCTGCCGAGGAAGATCGGGAGGCGACGGATCACGCCTTGCGGCGTTTTGCCGGCGTGTGGCCGGAGGAGCACTGGCCAGAGTCGATTCGCACGCGTGTGGAGCGAGTGCGCCGTCCTTAGCGCCTACGCAGTCCGCGCAGCGCGGACTCTCAGAATTCGAGAATGAAATCCTTGAGCGGGCCCAGCGACAGCAGTTCTGCCGCGAGCGCTTCGCGCGATTCGGCCAGCTTCTTTTTGGTCGCCAACTGCTTCGGCCGAAGACAGCAGCCGGGTGGCAGGTCGGGCGGCGGCTCGGGTTGGCCGGGAAGTCGCTTGAACGCGGCTCCGAGATCGGACTGGAACAATACGCGGAAGTCGTCGTCGGTCGAAAGCAGTTTGAGCAGCGCGTCGATCTGCTCTGCGTTGAGCCCGGTGGCCATCTTGCAACCCCTCTCTCGATGCGATGATCGGCTGACGGACAATCTAGCGATTGCGCCCGAGTTTGGCAATCGCTAGCGTGGCGCACTCCGTTCCGCCTGGAGAGTCGATGCGCCTGCGCCGTTGTAGCGTTCTGTTGATCCAGCCGCGCGAGCGTGTGCAGTTCGACCTCGGCAGCTTGCTGGACGGCGGCGATGGTGTTGCGACCGATCTCGAATGGATTGCGTTAGCGCCGCACCTCGGCGAGGAAGTCCTTCTGCACGCAGCGGATGTGCTGCTGCTCGGCCATGTTGGCGAAACCGCTTGGATAGAGCGCGAGCGCCTCGATCGCGAGCATGGCCGGGAACGTGTAGACGACTTGCTTGCACGAGGCCTGCTGATCGGCGATGGGCCGGTGCACGCCGGGTTGCGCGAACGCGACGAGCGTCAGCGTGCGGCGCTTTGGCATCCGCTCGCGGCGGTAGCGCATGCCTTTTGCCGATGGCGCGACGTGGACTCGGTCGCGGCTCTGAGTCGGATCGGCCTTCGCACCGTGACAGAACTGGTGCGAAAGCTCGGAGTGCCGCCAACGCATTTGCATGAACGCGGCGCCCATGGTCGGCGCTTGAAATTGGCCGAGCCGCTATCTACACCGTTGGGAGACATGATGGATCGACGCGCGACCTGTCGGAATTTCGATAGGCCTCGCCCTTTGCCCAGCGTGATGCTCGCGACCTTGATGCATCGCGTGTTCGCTGCGCACGCGATTTTCGAGGCGGCTCCCGGCGCGTCGATACTCAAGAAGACCAGCCCCTCCGGCGGCGGCCTGCATGCGACTGAAGCCTACCTGCTGGTGCAGGGCGTGGAAGGCATCGCCGCGGGTCTATACCACTACCACTGTGGCGATCACGCACTGGAACCCTTGCCTTGCGCTGCGGACGATGCGCCTTCGTTGCACGCCTTGGCGCAGCGCTGCGTGGCGGGCCAGCACTGGTTCGCCGATGCGCACGTGCTGGTGATGTTGACGCCGCGCTTTGCGCGCAGCTTCTGGAAGTACCGCAACCACGCCAAGGCCTATCGCGCTCTGATCCTGGATGTCGGCCATCTGTCGCAGACCTTGTATCTGACCGCGACCGAACTGGGTCTCGGCGCCTTCGTGACGTCGGCGATCAACGAGGTCGACATCGAAGCTGCGTTCGGGCTCGATCCGCTCGAGGAAAGTCCGCTCGCGGTCTGCGGCTTTGGCTGGCGCGCAGCCGAGAAGGCGACGGTGGAGTTCGATCCGCTGCACAAGGTGTGGCCATAGGGTGTGCCTCGGCGCACCGCGCTTCGACCCTGCACCGACACCGCCGCGCAATGGCAGAAACGGGAGCGACGCGCTGCGTCGAGGCGCACTCTATTTTCTTGGGAGGCCGTCGTTGGGGTCGATGCTGGCCCAGTCCACGTGCGCGTCCCAGAACGCATGCGCTTGCGGTGCGCGGTCGACCGGATCGAGGAAGTGCGCGAGCGCGATATGCAACTCGCCGGCCCAGCGCTGCGAACGGAAGAACATCATCGAGCCGCAATGCGCGCAGAAGCCGCGCTCCGCACCGGGCGAGGAGGCATACCAGTGCAACGTCTGGCGTGTGTCGTCGAGCGTGCAGCGCGTCGCCTCCATCCCGACCCAGGTGACGAAGGCCGCGCCATGCGCGCGCCGGCACATCGAGCAATGGCAATGCGCCACCCACTTGCTGGGCAGCTCGGCGTGGAAGCGGACCGCGCCGCAGAAACAGGAGCCGGAGGGCATGACAAATCCTCGTGTCGACGTCGACGCGGCTATGCCGCTTGCAGCGACTTCACTGCGGGCTGGCGATGGGTCAAGGCCACGGCGAGATCGTAGTTGGCTTGCAACGTGATCCAGAAACGCGCGCTACTGACACCGGCGCGCTCCAGCCTGATCGCCAGATCCGGGCTGATCGAAGCGCGTCCATTGAGCACGCGCGACAGCGCCACGCGCGACATGCCGAGGCGTTCGGCCGCTTCGGTGACG
>JBKJTK010000163.1:0-8175 GCA_046590875.1 Chiayiivirga sp. | reverse complement strand
GTCCAGCAGCAGCACGGTGGGGTCGATCGCCATCGCGCGCGCCAGCGCGACGCGCTGGCGCTGCCCGCCGGAGAGCTGATCCGGCAGTCGATCTCGCAACTCCGCCAGTTGCACCCGTTCCAGCAGGTCCAGCGCACGGCGTTCGATCTCGCGCTTTGCGGGCCGCTCGCGCCGTGGTTTGCAGCGCAGGCCGAAGGCCACGTTCTCCAGTACGTTCATGTGACGGAACAAGGCGTAGTGCTGGAACACGAAGCCGACGCGGCGCGATTGCACACTGAGCCGCGAGGCATCCTGGGTGCCGAACAGGATCTGGCCGCGGTCGGCGAATTCGAGTCCGGCGATCGTGCGCAGCAGCGTGGTCTTGCCGGAGCCCGACGGCCCCAGCAACGCGATCAATTCGCCCGAGGCAATGTGCAGATCGACGCCGTGCAACGCGACGAAGGCGTCGTAGCGCTTTTCCAGTTTGCGGATGTCGATATTCATTACCTTCTCCCGTCGCCTCAATGCCGCCTGCGTGTGGACAGATGCGCGCCGTAGCGCCATTCGAGAATCGACTTCAGTCCCAGCGTCAACAGCGCCAGTCCCGCCAACAAGGACGCCACCGCGAACGCGGCCACGAAGTCGTATTCGTTGTAGAGGATTTCCACGTGCAGCGGCATGGTGTTGGTGAGGCCGCGGATATGGCCCGACACCACGCTCACTGCGCCGAATTCGCCCATCGCGCGCGCATTGCACAGCAGTACGCCGTAGAGCAGACCCCACTTGATGTTGGGCAGGGTCACGCGCCAGAAGGTATGGAAACCCGAAGCGCCAAGCGAGAGCGCCGCCTGTTCGTCATCGGTGCCCTGTTCGGCCATCAGCGGAATCAATTCCCGCGCCACGAACGGGAACGTGACAAAGATCGTCGCCAGCACCAGCCCGGGTACCGCGAAAATGACACGGATGCCGTGCTCGGCCAGCCACGGGCCGAACCAGCCTTGCGCGCCGAACACCAGTACGTAGATCAGGCCCGATACCACCGGCGAGACCGAAAACGGAAGGTCGATCAACGTGATGAGCAATTGCTTGCCGCGGAAGCGATGCTTGGTGATCGCCCACGCAGCGGCCACGCCGAACACCAGATTCAACGGCACCGCGATCGCCGCGATCAACAGGGTGAGTTTGATCGCAGCGAAGGCATCGTGATGGTGCAACGCGGCCGCATAGGCACCGACGCCCTGGCGAAAGGCTTCGACGAACACGGCCACCAGCGGCAGGAACAGGAAGAACGCGAGAAATCCCAGCGCGCCTGCGATCAGCAATGCACGAACGGCGGGCGATTCTGTCGTGGCCGGTCGAGGCGCGGGCATGCGCGCCAAGTGTGAAGTGACGGTACTGCGCAGCAGTGCATCTTCGGCGAGACGTTCGGCCAATTCCATTCTCTATTTCTCGCTCAGCGCGGCTGTCCGGCGCGTCGCGCCGCCCAGGCCTGCAGGGCATTGATGCCCAATAACAACGTGAAGCTCAGCAGCAGCATCGCGGTCGCCACCGCCGTGGCACCCGCCACATCGAACTCCTCGAGCTTGATGACGATCAGCAGCGGTGCGATCTCGGTGACGCGCGGGATGTTGCCGGCGATGAAGATCACCGAGCCGTACTCGCCCACCGCGCGCGCGAACGCGAGCGCAAAGCCGGTGATGACCGCCGGCGCCAAGGTCGGCAACAGCACTTTCCACAGCGTCTGCAAACGCGTGGCACCCAGCGTGGCGGCGGCTTCTTCCAGATCGCGTCGCGCTTCCTGCAACACCGGTTGCACCGTGCGCACTACGAACGGCAGGCCAATGAAGACCAGGGCCACCACGATGCCAAGCGAGGAATAGGCGACCTTGATCCCTAGCGGTTCCAGCCATTGCCCGACCCAACCCTTGCCCGAATACAACGCGGTCAACGCGATGCCCGCGACCGCGGTGGGCAACGCGAACGGCAGGTCGATCATGGCGTCGACCAGCTTGCGACCCGGAAATTCGTAACGCACCAGCACCCACGCCACCAAGGTGCCCATCAGCGCATTGAACGCGGCCGCAATCAGCGCGCTGCCGAAGCTGAGCTTGAGCGCTGCCAGCACACGCGGATCGCTCCATACCTTCCATATGCCGTCGAAGCCAAGGCCCGCCGTCTTGAGGAACACGCCGGCCAAGGGGATCAGCACGATCAGGCTGAGATAAGCCACGACAAAGCCGAGCGACAGGCCGAAACCCGGGATTACACGGCGTGGCGTGTGGCGCGGCAGGTCGGCATCGAGGGCGATGGCGTTCATGCGGAAAGTCTGATTCCGGTGGCGTCGTGATGGGTTATGCCGGCGTTAAAGGAGCCGTCACTTGGGCGCAAATGTCTGATCGAAAATACCGCCGTCGGCGAAGTGCGCGGCCTGCGCGTTGGCCCACGTGCCGAACTCGCTTTCGATCGTGACCAGTTCCAGTGTCGGAAAGCGCGCGATGTCGGCCGGCTCTGCATACTGCGGTTCGCGCGGGCGGTAGTAATGCCTGGCGGCGAGCTTCTGTCCGGTCGGGGTGTAGAGGAAATCCAGATAGGCCTGCGCCACCTCGCGCGTGCCCTTGCGCTCGACATTGCGGCCCACCAGCGCCACCGGCGGCTCGGCCAGGATCGACAACGAAGGCACCACGATCTCGAACTGGTCGGGGCCGAGTTGCTCGATCGCGAGGAAGGCTTCGTTCTCCCACGCCAGCAGCACATCGCCAATGCCGCGCTGCGCGAACGTCGTGGTCGAACCGCGCGCGCCGGTGTCGAGCACCGGCACGTTACGGTAAAGCGCAGCCAGAAATTCTTTTGCCTTCGTCTCATCACCGCCGTGGTGCCGCAGCGCGTACGACCACGCGGCCAGATGATTCCAGCGCGCACCGCCGGAGGTCTTCGGGTTCGGCGTGATGACGGCCAGCCCGGGTTGGATCAGGTCATTCCAGTCCTTGACCGATTTCGGATTGCCCTTACGCACCAGGAACACGATGGTCGAGGTGTAGGGCGCGCTGTTGTGGGGCAGGCGCGATTGCCAATCGGGCGGCAGCAGCTTGGATTTTTCGGCGATGGCATCGATGTCTGACGCCAGCGCCAGCGTAACGACATCGGCTTGGAGTCCGTCAATCACCGCGCGCGCTTGCTTGCCGGAGCCGCCGTGCGAGGCCTGCACGGTGACGGTGTCGCCGGTCTTGGTCTGCCATTCGGCGGCAAAGGCGGCATTCACCTCCTGATAGAACTCGCGGGTCGGATCGTAGGACGCGTTCAACAATTGGATGTCCTTGGCGTTGCCCAGGCCTGCGGCCAGCGCAAGCGTGGCGGCAATGACCCTGCGGGAAATATGTTTCATGACTCGGACTCCGGAATGGGTTTGAGCAGAGCTTCAAAGATCAGAACGCGACTTGAACACGCGAGACGAAGGTCTTCTCGTCCTCACGGTCAGCGCCACCGGGCGCGCCACCGTCGAAATTCGCGTGGGTGTGGTTGAACGCCAGTTTGAGATTGGAGGTGAGGAACCAGTTCAGCCCGATGCCCCACGCTTGCGAACGGGATGACACCATCGACGGGTCGGCATAGCGTGGGAAAGCCGCGTCATCGACATCCAGTTCGCCCAAGCGCGCGACCAACTCGAAGGCGCCCCAACCATCGCCTTTTGCCAGGAACGGTTTGTTGGGCTTGGCCACACCCTTGTAGCCAGCATCCTCGCCGGTCAGCACCCAACTACCGGTGAGCTGCCAGGCTTCGTGCGCCAGCTCGACGCGCGAATTCGCAACGCCGGGGATCAGTAGTTCCTGTTCGGACTCGATATATTCGGCCTGCAGTCCGAACGCGGTGCGGTAGTAGTACGCCTGTGGCGTCCAGCGCGTGTGATCGCCGTGCGCGGTCACCGCCGTGCGATAGTTGAAGAAGATGTTCTGTCCCGGGCTGCGATAGCGCGGCAGGAAGGCATTGCCGGCGCCGTCTTTCTCGCCCGCGGTGGCCGCGATGCCGAAGCCCAGGCCCGACCATGCGTTGGTCTCGTTCTTCCAGGGCTCCAGGAACAGGCGGCCTTCAAACTCGACGTTGTTGTCCGGATCGCTGGCGTTGCCGTTGCGTCCGTCGGGGGCGCCGTTGAACACGCCGATGGCATAACTCACTGCACCCGTGGCGAATTCGCCGAACACCTGCGCGCCGACTTCGCGACTCGGAGCAAGTTCGGCAGGAAAGCCACGCTCAATCATCGCCAGCGCATTCCACGACATGAGCCTTTCCAATCCGATCGGCCCCTTCATCTTGCCCACGCGCAGCGAGTAGCGCGGGTCGATCTTCACGTCGATGGTGGCGTCGAGCAGGCTCGCGGAGTCATCGGCGAGTTCGGGCACGATGCGAAATGCGACCAGCGGCCCGAGCGTTCCTTCCAGCGCGGGCCGGATACGGCGGAACAAGGACGTGTCGTTGAGCGCCAGGTCATCGCCGAAGAAACCGCGGTAGTCGAACTGCATGCCGCCGCGCAGCTTGAACTCGAAATCGCCGTTGGCGTTTTTCGCCGACAGACCCTTGTCGTTGATGGAGACGACCGGGAGATTCGGCGCCTTGGCAATGGCCTCTTCCTGTGGCAATTCGAGCTTGCGCTCCAGGATGAGAAGGCGCTGGTTCTGTGCTTGCGCATCGGTGTTGGCTGGCGCTGGACCGAGCGCAACGAGACGCGACTCGAGGTCTTGCAAACGCACGCGCAAAGCTTCGACCTCGGCACGCAGCGCGGCGTGGGCGTCCGTCTCGGCGGCGAGCGTTGGAATGGAGGTAGCGGCGAGCGCCGCAGCGAGCAACCAGCGAACCGACATCAAGCCTCCGAAAGCTGCGGTGTCAGCCGCGCCGAATGATCGAAGTGATCGCGCAGGCTGCGGCGATCGAGCACCACCGACATCGCATCGCGCACCTCGGTCATCAGGTCGCGCACCGCGCATCGGGTTGGGTCGGGGCAATCGTCACAGGCGCGATAGGCGGTCAGGCTGGCGCAGCGGATCGGCGCCAGTGGCCCGTCGATGGCGCGGATGAGATCTCCGAGGCCGATCTCCTCGGGCGGCCGCGCAAGCGCGTGCCCGCCGTCGGGACCGCGCCGGCTGCGGATGAGCCCGGCATGGCGCAGGTCGAGCAGAATGATCTCCAGAAACTTTTCCGGTACGCGCGCCTCTGCGGCGATCTGCCGCGCCGGCAGCAGCGAATCGGCGTGCTGCGCCAGGGTGGTCATGGCGCGCAACGCGTACTTGGCTTTCATCGAGAGCATGGCGCCTAGCCTGAAATCCCATCGAAACGATAGGAAATGGGTTTCGGGCATATGGATATGCGGGGTGCGCGGCCCACGTCGCCCTTGCCCAGTCCCGGCCCCGGTGCGCTGCGCCTATCCGGACTACGCCTATGTCGGCGTAACATTCCCCTGTCCTGGAACCCTTCGAGACCCCTATGGGCTATCCCCACACTCGCCCGCGCCGCATGCGCCGCGACGATTTCTCCCGCCGCCTGATGCGCGAAACCATGCTCACGGCCGATGATTTGATCTACCCGGTGTTCGTGCACGAACTCACGGGGCGGGCGCCGATCGGCTCCATGCCCGGGATCGAACGCGTCTCCATCGACGAGCTGCTGCGGGTGGCAGAACAAGCGAGCGAGTTGGGGATTCCGGCGCTGGCGCTGTTTCCCGTCACCGCGCCCGAGGCGAAAACGCTGGATGCGGTCGAAGCCTGGAATCCGGAGGGCTTGGCTCAGCGCGCGGTGCAAGCGCTCAAGGCACGCTTTCCCGAACTGGGCGTGATCACCGATGTCGCGCTCGATCCCTACACTTCGCACGGCCAGGACGGGCTGCTGGACGAGCAGGGTTACGTCACCAATGACGCCACCGTCGCCGCCCTGGTGAAGCAGGCGCTGTCGCATGCCGAAGCCGGCAGCGACGTGGTCGCGCCCTCGGACATGATGGATGGACGCATCGGTGCGATCCGCGCGGAGCTTGAGAACAACGGCTTTCCGAACACCCGCATTCTGGCCTACAGCGCGAAATACGCATCCACCTTCTACGGTCCGTTCCGCGATGCCGTCGGGTCGGCCGGGGCGCTGGGCAAGGGCAACAAATACAACTACCAGATGGACCCGGCGAATTCCGACGAGGCCCTGCGCGAGGTCGCGCTGGATCTGGAAGAAGGCGCCGACATCGTGATGGTGAAGCCGGGCCTGCCTTACCTGGACATCGTGCGACGCGTGAAGGACGAATTCGGCGCACCCACCTTCGTGTACCAGGTCAGCGGCGAGTACGCGATGCTGAAGGCCGCGGCGCAAAACGGCTGGATCGACGAACGCGGTTGCGCGCTGGAGTCGCTCACCAGCATCAAGCGCGCCGGAGCCGATGCGATCCTGACTTATTTTGCGCTGGATGCGGCGCGCTGGTTGCGCGGACCTCGATAGGCGATACCGCTCGCGATGTTTGCTTGTCGTCCCGGTGCCGAGCAGGCGTAAGCTACTTGGTATCGACTGACCACCGATTCAGGGGAGTAGCGGCCATGCAGGATGACACGCTGTTTGGACTCGAGTCGGGCCATCGCGTCGACACGGAGGCGCCGGTGCAGCGCTTCGCGGTGTTCGGCCAACCGATCGCGCACAGCCAGTCGCCCGCAATCCATCTGCGCTTCGCCGACCAGTTCGGCATCGCCCTTCGTTATGACGCGATCGAGTCCGCCCCCGAGCGCTTTCCCGACAGCCTCGCCGAGTTCGCCGCGCGGGGCGGGCGCGGCGCAAACGTGACCTTGCCATTGAAGGAGGTGGCCGCCACGCTGTGCGGTTCGTTGAGCCCGGCCGCGCGCATATCGGGCGCGGTCAACACGCTGACACGCAAGGGTGATGGCTGGCGCGGCGACAACACCGATGGCGATGGCCTCGTGCTCGACATCACCGCACACCGCGGCCTCGACCTGCGCGGACGCCGCACGCTGCTGCTTGGCGCGGGCGGCGCGGCGCGCGGCGTGGCACCCGCGCTGCTCGATGCCGGCATCGCCGAGTTGGTGATCGCCAATCGCAGCCCGGAACGCGCCGATGCGCTGGCCGACCGCATCGGCCAGCCGGCGCGCGCGCATTCGCGCTACTGGGGCGACTTGTCCGGTGCGGGAGCGTTCGACCTGATCGTGAACGCGACATCGGCCGGGCGCGGCAAGGTGGCTTTCGATCTGCCGGCGTCGCTGATGGGTGCGCGCTGCCTGTGTTACGACCTCAACTACGGCGAAGCCGCCACCGCCTTCCTCGCCTGGGCGCGCGGCTACGGTGCCGCGCAGGCCTTCGACGGGATTGGCATGCTGATCGAACAGGCGGCCGTCGCGTTCGAACTCTGGCACGGACGTCGCCCCGACACCGATCCGGTGCATGCCGCCTTCCGCACCAAGTCGACCACGCTGCACACCGCCGACTGAGCGTAGCGATAGCGCAGCCCGCGCAGCGGGCGTTGTTGCGTCATGGCAAAACGGTCGACCAATCGGTGCCGGTGTGCAGCGACAGGAAAAATTGCTCGCGTAACGCGGTCTTAACGGCGCGGCTGAACGACGATGTGATGCGAGCAGCATTTTGCAAACATGAACGTGCTTTGACAGCAGCAGTTCATCCCGGCGGGTCTACGGTGCATGCGTTTGTCGCCAGGGAAGGCCCACGTGCGAACTATCTGGAAATACTGCGGCTCCACGATCTTGCTGGTCTGCACCGCGCCGACCCTCGCGGCACGCAAACCTGATCCCATCGTCATCACCCTGGACGGTCGTCACTACGTGACCTACACCGCGCCGGTGGTGATTGCGTTGGGCGAGCGGCTGGTAGCCGCCCCCGAAGCCCGCATGACAAACTGTCGCCGGAGCGGCGGCGGACCGCTCATCCCCGATCACCTTCGCCTGACGTTTTCGCCGCTAGGTGAGAGCATCGACGCCAGCAGCATGCGGATCGAGTTCGCCCCGGCCCGCATCGTGGTCGACACCTTGCTCCAGGACGTGATCTGCGACGGCGAGGCCAGCAGCGTCGAGACCGGCCTCGGTCGTGTGTTCCGCGACGATTTCGAACCCGACTGAGCGTAGCGAAAGCGCAGCCCGCGCAGCGGGCGTTGTCGCGTAGCGACCGACTGAGCGTGCCCAGCCTACGTGCCCGCTGCGTCGCCCATCGCGA
>JBKJTK010000040.1:0-5376 GCA_046590875.1 Chiayiivirga sp. | reverse complement strand
CGCAGGGCCTGGGAGTGCTCTGACAGGCGCCTGGCCGGCCGCCGCAGCGCGGCGCCCGGCTTGAAAAAAAGCGCAAAATATGCTACCAAAAGTCGCCCGCTTCAGCAGGGAGACATGCCATGAAAAACCCGCGAATGCTCGTTCTCGCAGGCGTCCTCGCCGGCCTGTCCAGCGCCCCCGCGCTGGCAGGGCGCATCACCATCGTGTCGGAAGCGGACTCGGCGAAGTTGTGGTCCCCGGCGCCGGGCGCGGCGCAGGTCCATGCCGGCTATCCGACCACCGTCGGCAAGCCTGCGCAGGATGTCTGCGTCAACATCGGATACCTGATCGGCGCCGATGGCAGCACGTCCAACTTCACCCAGATGAAGGCGTGGACCAGCGTGGCCGGCGACGAGCCAACGCCGGACGACGTGCAGCCCTTCGTGCAATCGGCGGCTGCGGCGGTGTCGATGTGGCGACTCGCGCCGAAGACGGCGAAAGCCCGATCCGTCTACACGTCGGCGACCTTCGTTTTCGACGGCAGCAAGGCACAGCCCAGGGAGGCGATCGGCGCGCACTGCCGTATCGACGACCTGGAAGCGCATGTCGCCAAGGCCACTCGCGATAAAGAGCGCCGTGGCGATCTTGGCCGCACGCAGCAGGACGCGCAGGAGCGCAACCGCGAAATGATGGCCCGCCAGCAGTACTGAGAACCTTCGCAGGCATCCCGGATGGCATTTTCATTCGCTTGCCGGACATGCTAATAATTTCCGCATTCTCCCGAGGACTCCATCGTGACCGCCAATTTGAAGAGCCGACTCCCTTCGTGCCTGTGGTTGCTCGCCCTTGTGCCGGGCGCCGGACTCCTGGCCGCCGATCGAATGACCGTGGTCTCCGAGGGCGACCTCGCCAAGGAATGGATCGCCGACTCGGCCTCGCCGCGCAGGCAGCCGGGCATCCCGGCGAGCATCGCCCAGCAAGCCGGCGACGCGTGCGTGAGCATCGGTTACCTGTTGAACAAGGATGGCACGACGTCTGACTTCACCATGCTCAAGTCCTGGAGCGCGAATTCCCCGCAAGGCCCGGAAGCCGATGCGCGCATCGCCCCGCTTGGGCAGGCGGCGGTGGCCGCCGTGCAGGGTTGGCGCTTCGTTCCGGCGCCGGGTCCGCGAGGCAAGCGCAAGCCGGTGTACACCGCAGCGACCTTTGCCTTCGCCAGCACGCCCGGTAGCGACGGCTCGGCCCTGCAGGCGCACTGCGCGATCGGCAACCTGCCGGCCTTCATCGCCACGGCGCAGTCGCAGGCCTATCGCCGCGGCAACCTGCAGAAGGGCAGGCTGGACCGGGACCGGATCGAAAACCCGGCAACCATTTCCGGGCACTGATCGCGGGCAACGTTGGCCGGCCCTCGGGCCGGCGCTATAATTCCGGCTTTACTCCAGCCGGAAGCCCAGCATGAGCATCGACGTACTCGCAGAAACAGCGCAGGCCATGGTGGCCGCCGGCAAGGGCATCATCGCCATCGATGAGTCCAACAACACGATCAAGAAGCGCTTCGACGGCGTCGGCATCGATTGCAGCGAAGACACCCGTCGCGCCTACCGGCAGATGCTGCTGACCACGCCGAAGCTCAACCAGCACATCTCCGGCGCCATCCTGTACGACGAAACCCTGCGCCAGTCCTCGCGCGCCGGCGTGCCGTTCACCAAGATCATGCTCGACAACGGCATCCTGCCGGGCATCAAGGTCGACAAGGGCCCGGTGCCGCTGGCGGGATTCCCGGGTGAGGTCGTCACCGAGGGTCTCGACGGCCTGCGCGATCGGCTGAAGGAATACGCCCGCCTTGGCGCCAAGTTCGCCAAGTGGCGCGCGGTGATCAACATCGGTGACGACGCGCCCAGCGGCACCGGCATTGAAGCCAATTGCCACGCGCTGGCGCGCTACGCCGCGCTGTGCCAGGAAGCGGGCATCGTGCCGATGGTCGAACCGGAAGTGCTGATGGACGGCAACCACGACATCGACGTCTGCTACGAGGTCACCGAGGCCACGCTGCGCTCGCTGTTCGGCGCACTGTACGAACAGAACGTAATGCTCGAAGGCACCATCCTCAAAGCCAGCATGGTTATCTCCGGCAAGGATTGTCTGGAGCAGGCGAGTGTGGAGGAAGTCGCCGAGATGACGCTGCGTTGTCTCAAGGCCACGGTGCCGGCGACGCTGCCGGGTGTCGTGTTTCTGTCGGGCGGCCAGAGTGATGAGGCCGCGACCGCGCACTTGAATGCGATGAACCAGATGGGCGCGAAACCGTGGCCGCTGAGCTTCTCGTACGGTCGCGCGATGCAGTCGGCGGCACTCACGCTGTGGTCCAAGGACATGATCGCGAATTTTGCCTCGGCGCAGCAGACGGTGTTCGCACGCGCCCAAGCCAATGGGCTGGCGGCGTTAGGCAAGTGGAAGCGCGCCGCCTAAGCGCGACACACGGCACCAAGCAACGGAGGGCGCCGCGAGGCGCCCTTCGTCCATTCACGACCGCACGAACCACAAGGTTAGTTCAGCGCAACAAGGCCAGCGCGGCGCGATAGCCGACGAGGGCTTCGTCGGAAAATGCACAGAACAGCACGCGTTCGGGGTGTGGCTGTGACGACTGATGGCGGCGGACCTCACGCACCGCGATCGTGCAGGCCTGGTCAAGCGGATAGCCGTAGGCGCCGGTGCTGATGGCGGGAAACGCCAGGCTGTGCAAGCCGCGCGCCTGCGCCAGTCGCAACACACCGCGATAGCACGAGGCCAACTGTTCGGTCTCGCCGTGATTGCCGTCGCGATACACCGGGCCGACGGTGTGGATCACATGGCGTGCTTTCAGCGCATGGCCGGCCGTGATGCGGGCCTCGCCGGTCGGGCAGCGCACGCCGGGTTTCACTTGCGGCAGCGCGGTGCATTCGGTCAGCAGGCCGGGTCCGGCGGCGGCGTGGATCGCGCCGTCGACGCCGCTGCCGCCCAGCAAGGATTCATTGGCGGCGTTGACGATGGCGTCGACGTCGAGCGTGGTGATATCGGTCTGGACGATCTCGATGCGAGTCGGCATGGGGCGCGGCACTTGGAAACGTCGCGCTAGCCTCGCGCTTGCGCCGGGCAAGATCAAGTGCTGGCGCTACGTTGCCGTCGCACCTGTTTCCGGGCTCGGCCGCCATTTGTTGCTTGGTCAACGAGCCGCGCTCGACCTATGCCGCATGCGCCAGCGAAGTGGCGAGAATTCGTTCGGGCGCCTCCAACGGGGCCGCGCCAAACCAATGCAATTTGGTCGCGAGCGCCGAGACTTCACCCAGCAGCAACAGCGCCGGCGAATGCACGGCATGTTTGCGCGCAAGCTCTGGCAACTCGGCCAGTGTGCCAACGACGACACGTTGCTCCGGGCGCGACCCGTTTTCGATCAGCGCGAATGGCGTCATTGCCGAACGCCCGTGCGAGATCAACTGCGCGCGCAGCGTGTCCAGTCCAGCGACGCCCATGTAGACCGCCAGCGTCTGGCGTTCCTGCGCCAGCGCGGCCCAGTCGAGCGCATCGATCGATTCCTTGCAGTGGGCTGTCACGAAGCGCACCGACTGCGCGTGCTCGCGATGAGTGAGCGGCACGCCGGCATACGCGGCGCAGGCGAGCGCAGCGGTGATGCCGGGCACCACTTCGTACTCGATGTCATGCGCCCGCAAGACTTCCAGTTCTTCGCCGCCGCGGCCGAACACGAATGGGTCGCCGCCCTTGAGCCGCACCACGAAACGCCCGGCGCGCGCGTGTTCCAGCATCAGTTCATGGATGCGCGTTTGCGTGGTGTGATGGTTGCCGACTTCCTTGCCCACCTCGATCCGTTCCGCATCGCGCCGCGCCAGTGCGAGCACCTCGGGAGACACGAGGCGATCGTGCAGGATCACGTCGGCCTCGTTCAGCAGGCGCAGCGCGCGCAGGGTCAGCAGGCCGGGATCGCCGGGGCCGGCGCCAACCAGGGCGACGCGACCTTTTTCCGTCGCAACGCGTGTGGACAACGTCTCGTCGAGTTTTTGCTGGGCTTCGTCGCGACGACCCCGCCGCAGCAGATCGGGAATGGCACCACGCAGCAGCCGCGAGAAGAAGCGGCGACGTGCGCCGAGATCCGGCAAACGGCGTCGGATGCGATCGCGCGCATGCGCCAGCAGTTGCACGAGTTCGCCAAGAGACTCGTCGAGCTCGGTCTCAAGTTTCTCCCGCAGCGCACGCGCCAGCATCGGCGCTGCACCGCCGCTGGAGATCGCGACTTGCAGCGCACCGCGCTGCACCACCGCCGGCACCTGGAAAGTGGAAAGCTCCGCATCGTCGACCACGTTGACCAGCATGCGCCGCGCGGCACCGGCTTCGGCGACCGCTTGATTGACCTCGGTATCATCGGTCGCCGCGATCGCGATCCAGACTTCGTCCAGCCACGTGGCGCGGAATGTGCCGACGATATGCTGGATGCGATTGGCGGCAACGAGCTCTTCCAGTTCCTGGTCGAGGTCAGGTGCGCCAACTCGAACGAGCGCCCCGGCTTCAAGCAACGCCGCCACCTTGCGTCGAGCCACCGCGCCGCCGCCCACGACCAGCACGGGACGGTTGCGCAAATCAGCGAAGAGCGGGAAGAGTCGGACCGTCATGAGGGCGAATGCGGGGGATGAACCCGATGCTGGGCGCTGTCGGGCAACGGCGGAAATGGCGCGCGCGCCCATGCTCATAACCGCCGGTTATCAGAAGTGATGGACGCCGCGCGACGGTGTGGTTAGCGTGCGCGCATGACCCTCACCCAACTGCGCTACCTCGTCGCGATCGCCGACACCGGCCTCAACATCACGCTCGCGGCCGAGCGGGTGCATGCCACGCAACCCGGCCTGTCCAAGCAGCTCAAGCAACTGGAGGACGAACTCGGGTTCCTTTTGTTTGCGCGCAAGGGCCGTTCGCTGGAGGCGATCACGCCGGGCGGGGCGCAGATTCTCGAACACGCGCGTCGCATCCTGGCCGAAGCCGGGAATATTCGTGCTTACGCCGCGAATCAACGTGGCGACGGCCAAGGACGGCTTGAACTCGTGACCACGCATACGCAGGCCCGTTATGTGCTGCCGAGCGCGATCGCGGCGCTGCGCAAGACCTATCCCGACGTGAGTTTTCACCTGAGTCCGGAAGGCGAGGGCGATGTGCTCGATCGCCTCATCCGTGGCGAAGCCGATTTCGCGCTGGTCAGCACCACCGGTGCCGCACCGCAGGCGGGACTCGCGGTGCCGCTTTACCGCTGGCGCCGCGTGGTGCTGGTGCCCGTCGGACATGCGCTCGCCAAGCACCCGACCGCGCCGACGCTGGCGTCGCTCGCGGCGCATCCGCTGGTGAGTTATGAATCCTCGT
>JBKJTK010000448.1:0-3571 GCA_046590875.1 Chiayiivirga sp. | reverse complement strand
CCCGCCGTAGCCGCCGTCTTCCTCGTCGATGTCGATCTTCAGCGACTGGCCATCGCCGCCGTCCTTGAATTCGTATAGATCGAAGCTGCCGAACTCGCCGTCTTCCGCCCATTTGACCCGGTCAAATTCTTTCTGTGCGAACACGATCTCCAGATCTTCGTTGTCGAGGATCGCGACCGCATCCGCTACGGGCCATGCCGTGCCATCAATGGTGACCGTGCCGCTGGCGCCGGACTTGGCAACGACGGAATTGGCGCCCAGGACAAGCAGGGCTGCGAACAGGGCATGCGGCAGGGTGGCGTGTTTCATGTCGGACTCCGGGCTTGGGCGATCTGGGGTAGGTCATGCGGCGCTCGACGCCGCTTCTGATCCGATAAAACGCGAAGGCGCGGCGCAAGGGGACACGTCCAGAACGCGACCGCAGGGTAGACTCCCGCCCCGACGCGGGCAACCTGTGCCGCGGACCCAGGAAACACATGCCAATCGCCCCGCAAACCGTGTCGCCCGAGCTACGCGCTCAGCATCCCGCCGATGTGCCGCCGGTACGAAAACGCGAGATCGTGGCGTGGGCGTTTTTCGACTTCGCCAACTCCGGCTACACCACGGTGGTGATCACAGCGGTGTTCAACGCATTCTTCGTCTCGGTGATCGCCGGCAAGTCGAGTTGGGCGACGCTGGCGTGGACCTTGGCGCTGTCGTTGTCGTATGCGCTCAACGTGCTGACCTCGCCGTTGATCGGGGCCTGGGCCGACCTGCGCGCGCACAAGAAGCCCCTGTTGATGTTCAGCACCGCGTTGTGCGTGCTCGGCACCGCGGCGCTCGCACTGTGCGGGCCGGGCGACGTGGCGCTGGCTTTGACGATCGTGGTGATTGGCAACTTCGCATTCGGCATGGGCGAGAATCTCATCGCCGCGTTCCTGCCCGAGTTGGTCAAACCCGAAGCGATGGGCAAGATTTCAGGCTGGGGCTGGGCCCTGGGTTATCTCGGCGGCTTGCTGGTGCTGGCGCTATGCCTGTGGTGGATCCAGTCCAGTAGTGCACCCGCTGCGAGTACCGTGCCACAGACCATGCTGATCGTCGCCGCCGCGTTCGCGCTTGCCGCAACGCCGACGATGTTGTTGCTGCGCGAACGCGCGCGCCCGCGGCCGGTGTCGAATGCCGAAGTCTGGACGCTGGCGAAAACGCGCGTCGTCGATGCATTGCGTGGTGGTCACGGTCTGCTCGATCTGCGCCGGTTCCTGGTGTGCATCGTGGCGTATCAAGCCGGGGTGCAAACCGTGATCGCGTTGGCCGCGATCTACACCGAACAGGCGCTGGGTTTCAGCACCCAGGACAGCATCAAGCTGATCCTGCTGGTGAACATCACGGCCGCCGCCGGTGCCTTCGTGTTTGGCTGGATCCAGGATCGCCTCGGGCATCGCCTCACGCTCGCAATCACCTTGGTCGGCTGGCTGCTCGCGGTCGCATTGCTGTTCTTCTCCACCACGCGGCCGATGGTGTGGCTGGCCGCAAACGTCGCGGGCCTGTGCCTCGGCGCTTCTCAATCGGCCGGACGTGCGCTGGTAGGCTATCTGTGCCCGCCGGCGCGCGAAGCGGAAATCTTCGGTTTGTGGGGCTTGGCGGTGAAACTGGCGTCGATCCTCGGGCCGCTCAGCTACGGCGTGGTGAATGCCCTCACGAGTGGCAATCACCGCCTCTCGATCGCGGTCACCGCCGTGTTCTTCGTTGCAGGCCTGTTGCTGCTGATGCGGGTGAACGTGCGTCGCGGTCACGCGGCGGCGCACGCGGGTTGAGTGTCGCGCGATTACCGTCCCAGCGCCGCATTCATGCCCGGCACGCAGCTGTCGTCACCGAACAGCGCGTCTTGCAGCGCCGACATCGGATCCTGGCCGGCCGCGCGCCGGGTGCGGAACGCCTGTTTGCACTGCTCCGGACAGCATCCCGCGCCGTCGATCGCCGAGGGCGCGCCACTGCAGGTGGGCACGCCTTCGACGCAGCTATCGAGTCCGGTCGCGGGCGGCGAAAAGCACGCCGTGACCGCGTTGGAACATCGCGACAACACCGCGGTCGGGTTGTTCGGATCGTTGACGAACTTGGCGGAATCACCGCGGAACGTGACGATCTCACCGTTTAGGCCGGCCACCGATTCGAGTACCTGTCCCTCGGCGAGCCTAGTGCAGAAATGCACGTCGCCGCGCCGGCTGCGGCGCCAGCGCGTGTTGGTATCGCGACGGCCGCCATATGCGAGTCCGAGCACCGTTGCCTGCATCGCTGCGCGCTGAGTCGGAGCCAACGTCTCGAAGAACGCTTCGTCGAACTGATCCGCAGCTTGCCACTCCGGCCCATCACTTGCGCACAGCGCGGTTATCCCCGCGACGCCCCCACCGAAGTCCTTCACTGCACGGGTCTCCTCAGTCTGCGACGCGCCTGCGCAGGGCCGATCGGTGTAGCTCACCTTGCCCGTGGCATCGCGGCATTTGTGAATCTCGCCGGTGAAAGCGGTAGTCGCGGCAAACAACGACATCAGCAGAAGTACGCCACGACTCATCTCTGTTTTCCCGTGCGGCCTTTGCATGAGTCTGAATTAAGCCGAGCCGCGAAGCGGCTTCGGCTTGAATGAGTAAAAAGGAGACTTCCCGCTCTTGCGGACCACCGCTCGGCCTCGAGGGCCATGATGGTTTTCACACCATCGGCATTTCTGGAGGAGAAGTCTCCCATGCGCACTATAACCATCGGTATCGACCTGGCCAAATCGATGTTTTCCGCCTGCACGCTCGACGACACTGGCCGCGTCGTGCAGCGCAATGAACTGCGTCGCGACGCGTTCATTACCTGGCTTGCGAACGTGCCCGCCGGCACCACGGTGGCCACGGAAGTCTGCAGCGGTGCGCACCACCGGGCGCGTCGCTGCGTCGAACACGGACTGCAGCCGCGATTGATGGCCGCGCAGTTCGTCAAACCGTTCCGCAAGAGCCAGGCCGCGAAGAACGACCGCAACGACGCCGAGGCGATCGCCACCGCGGCGCGACAGGGCAACATGCGTTTTGTGCCGGTGAAGTCGCTGGATCAGCAGGCGCGCTTGAGCGAACACCGCATCCGCGAGGGCTACAAGACCGACGCGCTGGCGTCCAGCAACCGTCTGCGCGGAATCCTCGCCGAGTTCGGTGTCGTGGTGGCGCAGGGCGACGCGGCGCTACGACGCACGCTCGCTGGCCTGGGCGAGCTGCCGATCCCGGCCTCGACGCGTATCGCGCTCGACGAACTGCAGCAGCACTGGACCGCGTTGCGAACACATGAGGCGGTATGCAGCAAACGCATCCTCGTCCAGGCCCACAATGACGCGCGTTGTCGTCGCCTGCAGCAGATCATCGGCGTGGGACCGCTCACCGCCGATGCCCTGGTCGCCAGCATCGGCAACGCGCGCGACTTCCGCCACGGCCGGCAACTCGCGGCTTGGCTCGGGCTGACGCCACGCCAGCATTCCAGCGGCGGCAAGTCGCGACTGGGCACGATCAGTCGCCACGGCGACCGCTACCTGCGCACGTTGCTGATCCAGGGCGCCCGCAGCAGC
>JBKJTK010000438.1:0-6536 GCA_046590875.1 Chiayiivirga sp. | reverse complement strand
TGCTCACCCGCGAAGACCTTGACGAAGGATTCTTCGGAGTCGGGTCGGAGGTGGGTCCCCAGCGTCGAGGGCTGGACGTTCTCAAAATCGACAAGCAAATAGGTTCTGGCCATGGAGGCGTCGGGAATCTTTCAGGGGAAGCGCGAGTATGACCTTCGCACCCAAGTGCGCCAATGCGCCCTACAGGTCGAGAATCGTGCGGTGTGACCTCAGCTCCCTCAGCGACCAGCATCGTCCAGATTATCGATACTCACCGCCGCGCCGCTGACGCGAATCCCTTCCCGCATATCCTCCGGCGCGCACACCGTGATCAGGCTCGGACGGCCCACCTCGCTGCCCTGATGTACGACGAAGCGACGCGTCGCCGGCAGCGCGTGCTGGGCGCGCAGGTAGGCGCCGAGCGCGGCCGCCGCCGCGCCGGTGGCGGGATCCTCCACCACGCCGCCGGGCGGGAACGGGTTGCGCGCATGGAACGTCGTTGCGTTCTCGCGCCAAACCAGATTGACCGTCAGCCAGTCGTGGCGCGCCATCAGCGCCCCCAATGCATCGAAGTCGTAGTCGAGCCGCGCCAAGCGTGCCCGCGTCGACACCGCGATGATCGGATGCCACGCGCCGGCATACGCAACGGCGGGCGTCAGCGCACGGTCGAGTTCGTCCCGACGCCAGTTCAGCGCAACCAGTATCGCCCTGAGCTTGCGGGCGTCGAGCGGCACCACTCGTGGCTCGACACTGGTGAGGGTCGCCATCAAGGATTCATCGACGTTCACCCGCACGGTGCCCACACCCGCGTGCAGCACGTACTCGCCGGCGCCGTGACGCTGCGCGTGCGCGACCATTGCAGCGATGGTCGCGTGCCCGCAGAAACTCACCTCCGCTTGCGGACTGAAGTAGCGGACATCGAATGCGCCGTCGAGCCGCGGCGACAGAAACGCTGTTTCGGAGTACCCGACGTCGGCCGCGATGCGTTGCATGTCGCCCTCGTGCAACACGCGCGCATCGAGTACGACGCCAGCCGGATTTCCGCCGCGCGGATCGCTGGTGAAGGCGCTGTAGCGCAAGACTTCGGTGCTCATCGAACGTCGCCCGTCAGGACGCCGATCGGTGGATCCAGTCGCACGACCAAGTAGCGCAGGAAGAACTGCGTCAGCGGGCCGACGCCGAGCGCGAAGATCACCGTGCCCACGCCGACCAAGCCGCCCAGCGCAATTCCCACCGCGAGCACGCCGACCTCAAGGAGCGTCCGCACGCGCCGGATCGACCATCCGGTGCGGCGCACAAGGCCAGTCATCAAACCGTCGCGCGGTCCCGGTCCGAGCTGCGCACCGACATACAGCGCGGTCGCAAACGCGCAGACCACGATGCCGCCGAGCAGGGTGGCCACGCGCATCGACAGCGTCTGCGGAGATTCAATCAGCGCCAACGCGAGATCCGCGAAGGGTCCCAACAGCAACGCATTTGCGAGCGTGCCGAGGCCGGGCATCTGACGCAAGGGAATCCATGCCAGCAGGACACCTGCGGCGGTCAGGATCATCACCATGCCGAAGCTCACCGGCAGGTGCCGCGCGACACCGAGATGGAACACATCCCACGGCGACGCACCGAGCGCGCCCTCGATCATCAGCGCGATGGCGACGCCGTACAGCCACAGGCCGAGCAGCAGGCGGAACAAGCGTTCGGGAAGTCGGCCCGCGCGAAGTTGGGCGAGGGGACCTAGATTGGCCAAGTCGGCCCGGCGAGGTTCGATTTTCATGGGGCCACCATCGTTCCAATTGGCTCTTTCGCATAGATCCAATTGTGCGATAGTGGCACCATGAACCGCGCGCTTTCCCCGGAACGTTTGACCGCCCTCGTCGATGGGTTCCATCGCGCGCCCGCCTATCGCGGCTTGCGCCAGGCTCTGCAGGAGCTGATTGGCGACGGCCGCATTCCGATCGGCACGCGCTTGCCGAGCGAACGCGCCGTCACCCAAGCGCTGGGGATCTCGCGCAACACAGTCACGCGCGCGTATGCCGATCTAATCGCCGGCGGATTCGCGACGGTGCGACAAGGATCCGGCACCTATGCAGCTGTACCCGTCGATCGCCGCCGCGCGCATGACCATGCGCTTCACGCGCTGTCCGCCGTGCATCCGTCGGAAGGCACGATCGATCTCATCTGCGCGGCGAGCGCCGCGACGCCGGGCGTGGCGGCGGCGTACGAACGCGCACTCGCCGCGTTGCCGGCCTACCTCGGCAGCGAAGGCTATCTGCCTTCGGGACTTCCGGTGTTGCAGGCGCTGATCGCCGAGTCGTATGCGCGACGCGGAATGCCGACGCGGCCGGAGCAGATCGTGATCACGTCTGGCGCGCTGGGTGGTGTGGCGATCGCCGCCCGAGCGCTCTCGCGGCCGGGGGATCGCGTGATGATCGAATCGCCGGTGTATTCCAATGCGATCGAAGCGCTACGGCTCGGTGGCGGTCGCCTGGTCAGCTCACCGCTGCTCGATGCGGGTTGGGATCTGGACGGCATCGAAGCCACGCTGCAACAGACCACGCCACACTTGGCGTATCTCATTCCCGATTTTCAGAATCCTACGGGTTTTCTGATGAGCGATGCGGAACGTGCGCGTTATGCCACCGCGTTGCGCGCCACACGCACCATCGCCATCGTCGACGAAGCGTTGCAGGCCACCTCGCTTTCCGACGCCACGATGCCCGCTCCCTTTGCCGTGCATGCGGCGGACGCGATCACGGTCGGCAGTGCGTCGAAGCTGTTCTGGGGCGGCCTTCGCGTGGGATGGATCCGCGCGCCGCGCGACCTTGTCGGCCGCCTCGTCAAGGCGCGCGTGCAGTTCGATCTTGGGTCGTCGTTGTTCGACCAGTTGGTGGTGGCCGAACTGCTGGGCGAGGGCGCAATTGCCGAGTTGCGCCGAAGCCAGTTGACGCTGCGTCGCGATGCGTTGGCGCAAGCGATTCGGGAACACTTGCCGAGTTGGCGCTTCCGGCTGCCCGAAGGCGGCTTGACGTTGTGGCTGCAACTGCCACACGGCAGCGCCACCCGACTCGCGGCACAGGCGGAGCCGGCTGGCGTCCACCTTGCACCCGGCCCGGTATTCAGCGTCGAAGGGGGCGGAGACAACTGGCTGCGGATCCCCTATGCCAAGCCGGAGGATCAACTCGTGCAAGCGGTGCAGCGCATCGCGCAACTCTGGTCGGCCCATCCAGCTGACGCTGCAAAGCGGCACGAGTCGTCGCGACTGATGATCGCCTGACCGGTAACCAAGAACTGCGGTCGGCCGCAACGGTCAGCGCTGAAGTGCGAGTTCACCGTCGAAACCGAGTTGCCACGCTTGAAGCTTGGCGGCGATCGGCATCCGGGCATGGGCCGGGCTAGTTGACGGCATCCGCAACGCCGGTAGGTCGCGCATTGTGCCCGTCAGTGTAGGCAGCACGTGACGGGCGAAGAGCGTGCTCGCTTCGCTGCCATTCAGCAGCACGCGCTCGACCGCTGGCAGGCGCGCAAGCAGCGCCGCGAATTCGTTCGGCTGCGCGGCGCGGATATTGCTGTCGAGACTGCCGACCCGCACGCAGGCGGACAAAACGTCCCACAATGCGATCTGTCGGGCGAGTAGACGCTGCAGGCGCGCTGCGTAGGGTAGGGCGGGCGCGGCGCCCGCGATCTCACTGAAGATCGGCCAGAACTGGTTGCGCGGGTGTGCGTAGTACTGTTGCTGCGACAGCGATAGCCGACCGGGAAAGCTCCCCTGCACCTGCACGCGCGCGTCGCGGCGGTACACCGGCGCCAGGCCATCGTTGGCATGGGCATCGGGTAGGGGCGGGAGGGGAGCGCGGAGAGGCATGGCGATCGATCGTTCGCGACGATATCGAACGATGACGGCAGCGCTCCGCGCGCGCAAGTCGCGATGCACGCACCGCGCGCGATCGCCCCGCGACTTGATCAAAAACGTTCGCCTGACGCCTGCATATCGCATGACATGTTTTCGCCGAGTCATCAATTCGCAATGATCGAAAGCGCCACTGGCCGCGCGCGCAATTGATGCGAGCAGGGCAGATGGCCTATACCCACCGCCTCCATGGTGATATCGAACACACGGCGCTGTGCCGCTGAGGAGCGCGCGTCGCGAACACGCACAACTCTTCCTCGGACAGCCAAGCGCTCAATTCGTATAACAGGTCGCCTTACGGCGAGTCATGGCCGGGCACGACGAACCAAGCGGCCGCAGTGCGCAAAGCGTTCAACGAAGGAACGCGGAGCGCGGGGCAGGCGGATGCCTGCCCCGCTTGGATGGTCAGCTCGGGCGCTTGGCAGGAGACGACTTGCCGTTATTGGAGTCGGCGGTCTTGCCGTTGTCGCGACCCTGGCCACTTTTGTCGCCCTGGTTGGGTTGGCCACCCTGGGTTTTGTCGTTACCGCGTTTTTTGCTCTGCGACGAGTTGCGCGATTTCTCGTTGGCCATGTCGATGTCCCAGTAAGTCGACGAGATTGCCGACATGAAGCCAGAAGCAAAGGGTGTGCCACAGCGCCAGTACCGTAGGGCACGCGTTCCGCCGGGATGCGCGTCGATGCGGTGGCGCGCTTGGTCGGGTGCAACGCAAGAGATGTTGAAACGCTGCAAGAAGTCATCGTGCGCCGGGGCGAACCAATCCGCGTGACGCGCTTCCCATGCCACTGCACCGGCATGGCGGCGGAGCAGCGTCGTGCAGAAGGTCGTTGCGCATCGCGCGTCGAACGAGAACGACGGAGGTAACTGCACCAGCAGTGGGCCCAGGCGGCTGCCGGGCGATTTCTGACAGGAATTCGTCGAGCAGCGAATTCGGCGCGGCAACTTCACCGCAAAGCGCGAATAAAGCGGCACGCTGTGGGCCCAACGCTCGTATGTCGCCGCCCGACGCGGCCTGTGGAACGACGAGTTGATCTCGACTGCTTTGAATGGCATCGGGTAGCGCGCGAGCCCGGAATCAGCTGGCCCGAACCCATGGCGGGATTCAGACGGGATGACCAACCTGCGCGGCCAATGCGCGGGGCGGTCGATGCTCACCGGCGGCATGGTTGCTGCGGGGAAAGCCGGGCGAGCCATGGGGAATCTGTGAGTTTGAGTTGACCATGACGCATGCATGCGCCTGTTGCACGAGGCTGACGGACAGTGGTCACCGACTAGGGGGACGTATTCAAATAGTTACATAATATCCATTATGCGCAATTGCGTTCAGTGGCTGATACGATTGTTTGCGTGGCCTGTACACCGAGGACTAGATCGCTCCCAACTAGTTGTTCACCGCCAATAAGCTTGGGCGCACACAGCCAAAAACTGCTAGTTCACAGCCTGGAAACTTGGGCGCCAATTGCGCAGCGCCGCTAAACGAGGAAGCGCATCGAGCAACATCAGGAAACCTGGGAACCGGTTGAGCCGAAAAACGAACAACTGCTCCGAAGTGATTCAGTCAGTTCTGGCAAAGTAAACGCGTCAATCGGAGCACGCTGCTCCCGACTGACGCGACGTGTCGTGGACTTGCCCTCCCGCTTTCCCCAATGACCAATTTCCTTGAACGTCAACGCGCAATCTTCTTTCCTACGCTTGCGCTCGTATGTTTGGCGGCGCGGACCGCGCGTTTCGTCTCCGTCGCGGCCGCCCGTTGTGGTAGTGCTTTCGCCGCCGCCGACGCCTTGCGCCCGCTCGCGGGGGCTGCAGGGGCGGGCGGAGAAAGGCGTTGATGCAGGCGAGTCACTTCGCGCTCGAGTGTCGTCGCTCTCGCCTCGCTGGCCGCCAAGGTACGTTCTGTCGTGCGAAACGTTGTCCGCAACGCTTCGTTCTCCTTATGAGCGCGTTGCGCCGCGGCCTGGGCGGTGTGTTCGACTTTCGACAGCTGGGACTGCAGCTTGGCCGTATCTTGACGCGCGCGGTCGACTTCCTGGTGCCAGTGGTTTTCGTCGAGGCGGTGCTGTGATTCTGTCGCTCGGCGCTCGGCGCTCGTCGATGGCCGTTTCTGCCTGATCGGCGAGGCGTCGCTCCACCGTAGCGAGCCGTATTGAGAGATCATCGCGCTCTAGCATCAGCGCATCGCGCTGGCCCTTGATATCGTCCCGTTGGACGGTCAATTGCTGCACGAGGCGATCGAGATCCATGCATCGCGTTTCTGCCCGAGATCGCGCTTCCTGCGCCTCTCTGGAAGCTTTCTCGTCCTGCTCCAAACGGGCTCTCCAATCGCTTTCCGATGCCTCCATCGCGGCGCGTTGATGCTGAAGTGACGTCCGATCGCGTTCGAGTTCGGCCAACGCCAATGCGGATGCGTGCGCTAGCGCCCCAGTCCACAGTGTGGAGGCAGCGCTGACGACCTCAGGCGGCGCGTCGGGCAAGGCGATCTTCGTGTCCTGGGCCGTCAGCCGGGTGCCCAAAGCCAACCACCACGAATCCAGGAGCCGGATCAATGTGTTCGGCGATCCCGTGCCGAGCAGCGCACGGACCCTCTCAATGGTGGGTCGCTCGCCAGCCCGCAACAGAGCGTCAGCAGCTTGGTGGACTTGAGTTTCGGTTACGC
>JBKJTK010000252.1:0-2675 GCA_046590875.1 Chiayiivirga sp. | reverse complement strand
GCTGCTGGACTCGTTGCGCGACGTGTTCGCCGACATTCCCGAGCAGATCGCGGACGCACAGCCGTTCGCGCAGCGTCGCGGTCAGCTGCGGATGCCGCTGGACGGCAAGCTGCTGAGTGGATTCGGTGCGCGTCTGCCGGATGGCCGCAGCCGGCAGGGCTGGCGGCTTGGCGCGCGCAGCGGCGCGAACGTAACGGCGGTGGCGCCCGGACGGGTCGCGTTCGCCGATTGGTTGAAGGGCTACGGGCTGATTGTCATCCTCGACCACGGCGACGGCTATATGAGCCTTTACGCGCACAACGACAGCCTGCTGAAGGAGGCCGGCGACTGGGTCGGTCCGGGCGAGGCCGTGGCCGGCGTCGGCAGTTCCGGCGGTCAGAGCGAGCCGGCGCTGTATTTCGAGTTGCGCCAGAACGGGCGCCCAGTGAATCCGAAGGGCTGGTTCGCCGCGCGCTGAGGGGCACGGAGCGCGTGCGATAATCGTGGCATGAACGCATCCAAGCTGCTGTCCCCGATCTGCGCCGGAATACTGGTGCTGGCCCTCAGCGCCATCGTGCACGCGCAAAACGCTCCTGTTCCTGTTCCAGTTCCAGTTCCAGTTCCGGCCCCAGCTCCGGCTACAGGTGATCCGCTGCCTGCGGCACCGCCGGCACCGCCGGGTCCGCCGAAGGAAGCCGACGTGCCCAACGCGCTGCCCGCGGAGCCCAAAGCGGCCACCGGGAAGGCGGCCAAGCCGGCCGACAAGGATCGCGTCAGTCTCGACGAGATCCGCCGTTTCGTCTCCGTATTCCGCGCGGTGAAGCAGGCCTACGTCGATCCGATCGACGACCAGCAGTTGATGCGCGCCGCCATCCGCGGCCTGCTCACCGATCTCGATCCGCACAGCGCTTATCTTGATCACGATGAGTCCCGATCGCTGAACGAAATGGCCAGCGGCGCCTACGACGGCCTGGGATTGGAAGTGCTGCAACAGCGCTTATCTTGATCACGACGAGTCCCGGTCGCTGAACGAAATGGCCAGCGGCGCCTACGATGGCCTGGGACTGGAAGTGCTGCAGCAGCCGGACCGCAGCCTGTTGGTGATCGCGCCGATCGACGACACCCCGGCGGCGCGCGCCGGCATCAAGTCCGGGGACCTCATCGTCCGGATCGACGGGAAACCAATTTCGGCCGACAACGTCGACGCTGCGGTCGACTCCATGCGTGGCGCGCCCGGCACGCCGATCGCGCTCACGGTCGAGCGCGAAAACGCGCCGGAGCCGATTACTTTCACTTTGATGCGCGAAACGATCCGCATCTCCAGCGTGCGCGTGCGCGCGCTCGAACCCGGTTACGCCTATCTGCGCATCAGCACGTTCCAGGCCGACACCGGCGCGGAAGTGCAGAAGAAACTCAAGGCGCTGCAAGCTGCCGACAAGACACCGCTGAAAGGCCTGGTGATGGACCTGCGCAGCAACCCCGGCGGCCTGCTCAATGCCGCCGTGGAAGTGGCTGACGCCTTTCTCGACAGCGGTGTGATCGTTTCCACCAAGGGCCGGCTCGGTTACGCGAACGCGGAGTACAGCGCGCGGCGTGGCGATCTGCTCGCGGGCGCGCCGATCGTGATCCTGGCCGACAGCGGCACGGCTTCCGCTGCGGAAGTGTTGGCGGGCGCGCTGCGCGATCATCAGCGCGCGCTGGTGATGGGCAGTCCTAGTTTTGGCAAGGGTTCGGTGCAGACCGTGCTGCCGATGGACAACGGCGATTCGATCAAGATCACCACGGCGCGTTACTACACTCCGAGCGGGGCCTCGATCCAGGCCAGTGGCATCGTGCCGGATGTGGCGCTGGCAGAAGACGCCGAACTGGCCGCACGTGGCAATCGTCCCCCGACGGTGCGCGAACGAGACCTGCCCGGCCATCTGCGAGGCGATCGCGAGGACAGCGCGGCTGCGACGCCGGTTTCCGTTGCCGAAGCGGAAGAGGTTGATGACTTTGCGGTGCGTGAGGCGTTGAACTTGTTGAAGGGGCTGTCGGTGTTTCGCAAGGCGAGTGCACCGAAGGCGGGCTAATTCCGCTCGTCAACCCAGACGTTGCTCGTTTTCCCGGCGAGCCGGCATCTGTCTTGGTCTTCCATCTCGCGTCGATCGCTTCGTTGAGGTGACGCGGGCGCCATCCATGGCTTTTTTCGTCCGGCTCAGCCGGCCGAGTCACTTCTCTTTGCGTCGCCAAAGAGAAGTAACCAAGAGAAAGGCGACCCGGGTGTCGCGCCCTACGCTTCGCTACGGGTACGCGTCGGGGCTGGCTGGGTTTTCCGACGGCACATCCATGTGCCGACGGAAAACTCGCGCACTTCCTGTGCGCGACCCTGCGGGCTTAACCGCCAGCCCGCCGCCGCGTCACACGGGACCCGAGATCAAGAGCGGAGCAACGCCCGCACGAGGCGTGGCTTCTGCTCTTGCTTCTGCGCGCTGGAGCGCGCGCTCTTTAGTGGGGCCCCTGAGACGCGGTGAGTTGGGGACGATAGGCCCGCAGGGGCGCGCACAGGAAGTGCGCGCGTTTGTCGTCAGGACAGGGATGTGCTGTCGACAAACCCCGGCCCCGACTCACGCACCCTTTGGACAGGGATGTCCAAAGGGCGCGGCTCCGGGGTGGCCTTCTCTTTGGTTACTTTCTCTTGGCCATTCAAGAGAAAG
>JBKJTK010000221.1:0-5135 GCA_046590875.1 Chiayiivirga sp. | reverse complement strand
GCAGCACCACGAGCGCGGGGGCCGGCGCCAGTTCGGACGCCGATGAGCCGTCGAATCCGTTGCGAAAAATGGTCTGTGCTTCCACCGCACTCCAGGCGGTGATGGCGCAGACAAACGCGAACAAGTAGGCGACTCGAAGCGCTGTTCGAGGAGACGCCGGCCACCGCCGATGCATGGACATGGTCTCGGACTCCGGAGCGTGGCGAAGGCGCAATTCTCTATTGCAAACAATTGCAAAAGCGTGAACTGGCGCTCACATTTTCGAGCTTGACCTAGAGAAGTTGAAAGACCGCGCCCGGCTAGGGACGAGATGCAGCCGAGCGTCAGCGACCAGGGAGCAGCGGCAACGGATCGATCGGCTTGCCGCTGCGTCGAATCTCGAAATGCAGCATGTCGCGCGCCGCTCCCGAGCGGCCCATTTCTGCAATCTGCTGGCCGGCCGCCACGCGCTGGCCTTCGGAAACCAGACGCTTGCGGTTATGCCCGTAGGCCGAAAGGAAGACGTCGGAGTGCTTGATGATGACGAGTTCGCCGTAGCCGATCAGGCCGGCGCCCGAGTAGACCACCTCGCCTTCCGCCGCAGCGAACACCGGCTGGCCTGCTTTGCCGGCGAGATTGATGCCTTGGCGGGTCGGGTCGCCGCCGACGTAGCGACTCACCAGCTGCCCGCTCGCCGGCCAGCGCCAGACCACGCCTTGCGCGACCCGCGCGCCTCCCGCGGGAGGCGCGGCGTTGGCGATGGGTACTGATGCGGGGGGCGCGGCGACGATGGGTCGCGGCGCGGGCGTCGCAACGAACGGCCCCGGCCCGCGCGGCCCGGAAGCGACGCTCGCAGGCGGCGGCGACCGCGGCGGTGAACGTACCGACGTCGGTGCCGACGCACGCCCTGTCAATGTACCGCCACTCAGACGCAGTCGTTGTCCGGGAAAAATCGTGTAGGGCGCAGCGATGCGATTCCAGTGCGCCAGGTCGCGGAAGTCCACGTCATGCCGGAATGCGATGCCGAACAGCGTGTCGCCGCGCACGACCAGGTATTCGCGAAAGCGCCCACCGGCTTCGCGGCCCACGCTGCGCGAAACCGACGGGTCGCTGGAGCGTTCCACCACCACGGCGCGCGGACGCGAAGCGCACGCCGCCAATGTCAGGCAGCCCACGATCAGCAAGCCGCGCAGAAAGGTGTTCACGGTGATGCACCCATGGCACGCCACACCAGCCAGCCCATGACGCCGGCCAGCAATGCCAGC
This sequence comes from Chiayiivirga sp., assembly GCA_046590875.1. Classification (GTDB taxonomy): domain Bacteria; phylum Pseudomonadota; class Gammaproteobacteria; order Xanthomonadales; family Xanthomonadaceae; genus JALCLA01. Next base: position 3,891 of record JBKJTK010000221.1, on the reverse strand, counting down.
GCAGTCCAGCCCACGGGTTCGATGTGCTTGCGCAATGCGGCTTCGGCGCGAGCGCCGCCCAGCCGGATCGCACCGGCGACCAAGTACACACGCTTGCCGCGTCCGATCAGGGCACCGAAGAAGAACGGCAGCAGCGGCATGGCTACCGCGCCCGAGGCAAGGGTGAAAATCTTGAACGGTACCGGCGTGAACCCGGCAATTAATAGCAGCCAAAAGCCATTCTCCGCGGCCTGCTGCTTGATCGATTCGAACTGCGATGCGTATCCGAGGCGCTCGATCAGCGGCATCGCGGCTTCCAGCGCGAAGTAACCGATCGCGTAGCCGACGAACATGCCGACCATCGAACCCGCGAGACTCAGCGTCGCATACCACAGCGCCCGCTGCGGCCGCGCCAGCGACATCGGCGCCAGCATCACCTCGGGCGGCACCGGGAAGAAAATCGCTTCGCAGAAACTGAGAAAGGTCAGCAGCAAAGGCGCACGCGGGTGCGCAGACCAGGCCAGCATGCGTTCGTAGATCGGTGCAAACAGCTTCATCAGGCCAGGCCACTCAGCAAAGGAACAAAGACCACCGCACCGAGGATTTCGGACTGCATTCCTTCCTCGGTGGTGCGAAGGCGCAGCAGTTGCTGTCCGCCGCTTCCGCCTACCGGCGCCACCAACACGCCACCCGGGGCCAGTTGCGCAATCAAGGTGGCATCAAGCGCCGCGGTCGCCGCGGTGACGATGATGGCGTCGAACGGCGCATGTTCGGCCCAACCGATGCGGCCGTCGTCGTAGCGGCACTTCACGTTCTCCAGCCCGAGTTTGCGGAAACGGCGACGTGCCATGCGCTGCAATTCATCAATGCGTTCCACCGTGAACACCTGCGCCACCAGTTGCGCCAGCACCGCAGCCTGATAGCCCGAACCGGTGCCGATCTCCAGCACGCGTTGCGGCACGCCGAATTCGAGCAGCGCCTCGCTCATGCGCGCCACCACCCAGGGTTGCGAGATGGTCTGGCCACGGCCGATCGGCAGCGCAGTATCTTCGTAAGCGCGAGTTGCGAGCGCTTCGTCGACGAACAAATGCCGCGGCACATTCTGCATCGCGGCCAAGACGCGCTCGTCGCGGATCGGGGGCGCGTATTTGCTGCCAGCGCGCAATCCTGCGATCAGGCGGTCGCGCGCGCGCTGCGAGGTCATGCCGAGGCCTTCGACCTCGCGTCCGAGTCTATTCATGAGGGCCGATTCATGAAGGCCGACTCATGCTTGGGATTTCATCGCCTCGCTCAGCCCGCCGACCCAGCTCGCGACCTTCTCCAACGCCTGGTAGCGGGTGAGATCGACGTGGATCGGGGTAATCGAGACGTGGCCACTGCGCACGGCATGAAAATCCGTACCTGGACCGGCGTCCTGCTCCTGTCCCGCGGGACCAATCCAGTAGATCGGTCGCCCGCGCGGATCGCGCTGCGCGATGCAGGGCTCGGAACGATGCCGGTTGCCCAGGCGCGTCACCTCGAAGCCCACAAGTTCCGCCCAAGGCCGGTCCGGCACGTTGACGTTGAGGATCGTATCTGCGGGCAAGGGATCGACCAGCAATCGCGCGGTGATCTCCACCGCCGCGCGCGCCGCGGTCTCGAAGTGGCGACCGTGATGATCTGTGGTGCACAGCGACATCGCGATCGCCGGCAAGCCGAGGAAACGGCCCTCCATCGCCGCGGCGACGGTGCCGGAATAGATCACGTCGTCGCCCATATTGGGCGCATTGTTGATCCCCGAAACCACGATATCGGGTTCGCGATCGAGCAGTCCGGTCAACGCCAGATGCACGCAGTCGGTCGGGGTGCCCGCGACGCTCCAGACGTTGTCGCCGAGGGATTTCGCCCGGATCGGCTGATCCAGTGTCAACGAATTCGAGGCGCCCGAGCGATCGCGATCAGGCGCCACCACCGTGACCTCGTGGCCCGCCGCACGCAGCCCCTCGGCCAGCACCCGGATGCCGGGGGCGTCGACGCCGTCGTCGTTGCTGACAAGTACTCTCATGAACCAACCGTTTGCAAAGCGCGCCATGATACCGGGCGAGCCGGGAATTGGCGAAGCAAAGCTTCGCCCCGGAGAGCGCCAACACATGGATGTGCTGGCCGGATGAGAGTGCGAGGAGGCTTGCTCGCCCCAATCTCAAGCCCCTACCCAATCGTCGCGCACCTGGCCTAGTCTGCGCCCATGGCGAAACCACGCGCGCCTTCCACCCCACCGCCGACACCGGACGATGCCGAGCTGTTTCGCTCCGCGATCGGTCCGGTACGCGAACTGGCCCCGACTGCGCCGCCCCCGGCTGCGCCCAAGCCGCCGCCTCGCCCGCGCCAGCGCGAAGCCGACGAAGCCGAGGCCTTGGTGCAATCGCGCGCAAGGCGCTTCGACCTCGCCGACGCCAGCCTCGGCGACGCGGTGGAATATCTCAGGGAAGGCGTGTCGCCTCAGGTGCTACGGCAACTCAAGCGCGGCCAGTTCAGCGTGCGCGACGAACTCGACTTGCACAACATGACGAGCCCGAGCGCCGCGGCCTTGATCCGCCGCTTTCTGCACGAGTGTCGACTGGCCGACCGCTATTGCGTGCGGATTGTGCACGGCAAAGGCTTGCGCTCTGGCAGCGATGGGCCGGTGCTGAAGGGCGTGGTCGAGCACCTGTTGCGGCAACGCTCAGATGTGCTCTCCTACGCCTCCGCACCGGCCGCACAAGGCGGCACTGGTGCGGTGCTGGTACTGCTCGCGCGCCGTCGCGCGGGCGCAGCAGGCGTCGTTACTTGACGTCGCGCAGGTAGCGCTTGCCCAGTTCCGGCGGAGGGTTGATCCAGACTACATTCACACCCTTGAAACGGGCGGAGTTTTCTACCGCAGCCATGTAGTCGAGATCCTTGCGCGTAATGTCACCGGACTTCGTGTTCATCGTCGAACCACCCCCGGCGCAACCGGCCAACAACGCGACCGCGCCCATGGCAACAACGACCTTGCTGGCGGAAACCAAGCTGAACGTTTTCATGAAAGCCTCCTCGGACTTGCTCCGACTTCGGACCTGCTTCGACTTCCGGTCGTGCGACCCCGCACGAGGAGCAAATCCGGAGGTCGATGCGAGTCTACGCTTGCAGGACGCGGCTGCATGACCGTCCGTCGCATCGCAGTCACGCTTGGGCGCGAGCTCACTCGGCCGCTACGCGGCAACGCCCGCGATGCGGGCTGCGCTTTCGCCGCACAGGGACGTGCCAGTGTTGCGTGAGGGAGGATGCCGGAAGCGACCGCTACGCTCAGTCGGCCGCTGCGCGGCAACGCCCGCGGTGCGGGCTGCGCTTTCGCTACGCTCAGTCGACGGGTTCCTCGACACTCGTGTCGGGCGACGGCGCCTGGACCGACCCCGGCGCGGTATCGCCCAGCGCATGCAGCACGGTGGTGGCGTAGCAGCCCGCCGGGAGAAAAAAGCCGAGTTCAAGGTCCGCGCCCAGCCACTGCCAGGTCAGATCGCGTACCGGAAGTCGCAGCGCACGTCGTTCCTGGCGCAGGCCCGCCGCGGCCAAACCACTCGCGAGATCGGCGAACGCATCAATGACTCGGACCTCCCGTTCGCGCGCCCTGTCCTGGGTGCGCAGTTCGCCGGCGCCCCACATCGGACCGGTCGGATGCAGATCGAGCGTGGCGCAACGGTGCATCAGTTCTTCGTTCATGGGCTCGGGACCGAATACGCTGTGGGTTCCATCCAGCATCCAGACCTCCCCTTCCAGGCCCTTTTCCCATTCGCCACGCTGCACACGCTCGGCCAGCACCGCGTTGAACAGGGCCGAACGCGCAGAGGACAACAGGATCGAACGCTTATCCCGCGGCAATCGGCGGCCGGCGAACATCGCGCGCGCAGCCGCGAG
>JBKJTK010000089.1:0-15434 GCA_046590875.1 Chiayiivirga sp. | reverse complement strand
CAGGCGCTCGCCGCACTCGCACTGGACGCATGGCGCGAGCGCGATCACGCTTCGGTTTCATCTCTGCCCGAACCCTCATCGCCTTCCGGAGTCCAAGCGCCGTGATCCCCCGCCTGCTGATCTTGATGTTGTGTCTGCTCGCCACACAATCCGTGCGGGCGGCAGCGGATCGATACGAACTCGACCCGGTCCACACCCGGATCGTGTTCTTCGTGCAGCACGCCGGCTTTTCGCGTGCGATCGGTACGTTCTCGGGCATCAGCGGGACGCTGATGTTCGACCCCGACGACCCGGCGTCCTCCAGTGTGCAAGCGACCGTGCCGATCGCGAGTCTGGAGCTTGGGGATGCCAAGTGGCGCGACAAGGTGCTCGATCCGACCTTCTTCAATGTGAAGAATTTCGTCGAAGCCACCTTCATTTCTACTTCAGTCGTCGTTGTCGACGCCGGAAAACTTCGTGTCTCCGGCGACCTCACCGTGCATGGCGTGCAACAACCCGTCGTGCTGGAGGTGCAGTTGAATCAGGCCAAGCGTCACCCGCTGACCTTGCGCACCACCGCCGGTTTCTCGGCCCGTATCACGCTGAGTCGTGCAACGTACGGTATGAAAAAATGGAAGAAACTGGTCGGCGACGAGGTCGAAGTGCTGATCGAGGTCGAGGCCACCCGCAAGCGAGACCGAACGAAGTGAAGGCGTACGCGCAAAGCGCGCGACCGAACGAAGTGAAGGCGTACGCGCAAAGCGCGCGACCGAACGAAGTGAAGGCGTACGCGCAAAGCGCGCGACAAAGACGACAAGGAGAAGAACTGATGACAGGGCGCAATACACCGCAACGCTGGGGCTGGGTCGCGCAGTTCCTGCACTGGAGCATCGCGCTGCTGATTATCGGCCTGATCATCGTTGGCCTGACGATGGACGATCTCCCAAACTCGCCCGACAAGGTAAAGATGTACGCGTTGCACAAGTCGACCGGGCTCACGGTGCTGGTGCTGGTGCTGCTACGCCTGATCTGGCGCTTCATCGATCCGCGCCCGCCGTATCCAGCCACGATGCCGGCCTGGCAGAAGAAACTGTCGAGCCTCACCCATGGCCTGCTCTATGTGCTGATGCTGTCGCAGCCGCTCTCGGGTTGGCTGTACAACTCGGCGTCGAACTTTCCGCTGCAGTGGTTCCGGCTGTTCAAGGTGCCAGCCCTCAGCGGCCCCGATCCGGAACTCAAGTCGCTAGCGCTGGCGATCCACGAACTCGGCTTCTACGTGCTCGGGGCACTGTTTGCCCTGCACGTCGCTGCGGCGCTCAAGCATCATTTCGTCGACCGCGATGCGACCCTGGCGCGCATGACGCCCGGGTTGACCGCCAGAAGCCAGGAGATCTCATGAGACTGCTCCCTTCGTTTTCCCGCGCGGCGCTGATTGGGCTCGCGTCGCTTTGCTGCGCCTCGGCGCAGGCCCACGACTGGAGCTTGCAAAAGGAAGGCTCCTCGCTGCGCTTTACCGGTGCCAGTCAGGGCGAATCCTTTGAGGGTCGCTTCGACGAGTTCGAGGCCAAGATATCGTTCGATCCCACCGCGCTGCCGAGATCTAAGTTCGACGTGACAATCGCGCTGGCGTCCGCCGATACGCAGAACGAAGAGCGCGACGATGCCCTGCACGGCAGCGACTTCTTCGCCGTCGCGCAGCATCCCAAAGCGCAATTCACCGCCACGGAATTCGTCGCGGCCGCGGATGGGTTCGAGGCACGCGGCACGCTCGCACTCCGCGGCGAGAGCCAACCGGTGACGCTGAAGTTCCACTGGACTCCGACGGCGAATGGGGTGCGCCTGGACGGCAAGGCGACGCTCAACCGCATCGCCTTCGGCATCGGCGCCGCCGGCGATTGGGAAGACGCCGAGATGATCGACCACACGGTCGAAGTCGCGACGACGCTGATCCTGACACCGGGGAAGTCCTTGTGAAGAGTCCACGCAATGATGTGCGGCCAGTTTCGGAAGGATCCGCGTAGTGTCATTGCGAAGCGCCATCGAACGCTGGTGGCGGCGCGGCGCCGACCACATGGGGTCGCACCAGACCGGATCGGAAGCGGATGCCGATCTAACCCAACTCGACTCATCTCACCAGGATCAGGCCCATCTGGATCAGGCCGCGAACAGCCTGCGTGCGCTGCTCGACGATCCCGCCATCCCGACTGACGTGCGCGAGGCACTCGCCGCCGACTACGCCCAGGTCGAGGCCATGCTCGACAAGATCGAGCACGGACACATTCATCTTGCGGTGTTCGGGCGCGTCAGCGTCGGCAAGTCCGCACTGCTGAACGCGCTGTTGGGCCAAACAGCCTTTGAGGTGGGTGTGCTGCACGGCACCACCGCGCACGCCTCTCTGTTGCGCTGGCAGGAAGCCGCGGAAGGCGGCGTGCACCTGATCGACACCCCCGGCATCAACGAACTCTCCGGCGAGCAGCGCGAGAAGCTCGCGTATGAAGTTGCAGGGCGCAGCGATCTGGTGCTGTTCGTGGTCGATAGCGACATGACCTCGATCGAGGTCGACGCCTTGCGTTTGCTCGCCGCGACCCAGCGCCCGCTGCTGCTGGCGCTGAACAAGGCCGACCGCTACACCGACACGCAACGCGCCGAACTTCGCGCCCGGCTGATCGAACACGCACGCGGCTGCGTGCAGCCCGAGAACATCGTCGCGGTGATGGCGCTGCCGAATGCCGAGCGCGTGCTGCAAGTGCAATCCGATGGCAGCGAACACGAGCTCATTCGCGAACGCGGTCCCGACGTGTCGGCGCTGCGCGCACGCATCCTCGCGATTCTGGAAGCCGAAGGAAAAACCCTGGCCGCGCTCAACGCCGCGCTGTTCGCCGGCAAGCTGTCGGACGAAGTCGGCGCACGCCTGATGACCCTGCGGCGCGAACTGGCCGAACGCGTCACCCGCACCTATTGCCTCGCGAAAGGCGTGGCGGTAGCGCTGAATCCGGTGCCCGTGGCCGATCTGCTCGCCGCGGCCGCGCTCGACGTCGCCCTGGTGATGCATCTGTCGCGCATCTACGGCCTGCCGCTGACGCGCATGGAAGCCGGCAAGTTGATCGCCACGATTGCGGCTCAACTTGCGGCCTTGATGGGAGCGATCTGGGGCGTGCATCTGGTCGCCTCCGCGCTGAAGGGCGCGAGTGCCGGACTCTCCACGCTGGTGACAGCCGGCGCGCAAGGCGCATTGGCCTGGTACGCGACCACGCTGATCGCAAAAGCGGCCGAAGGATACCTCGCGGCCGGCAAGAGCTGGGGCGAACTCGGCCCGAAGCGCGTGGTGCAAGACATCGTCGACTCACTCGACCGCGACTCCATCCTGCGCGAGGCGCGCGGCGAAATCCTGACGCGGCTGAAGCGCAACTGATGTTCGACTACCACCGCGGCGACGGCATCTTGTCTCAATACCGTTCGGTTCCGCCCTCCGAATTCCGTTCGCCCTGAGGTATCGAAGGGCGCAGCCCTGAAGTATCGGGCTGTTGTGGTTCGATTGCCGAAGGCAACTCTATGCTGAGCCTGTCGAAGCATCACCACGAACGGCTTGTGTGAACAGCATTGCATCGTGTCTTGCGTTCCCGCGGACGGCTCGGCAATGATCCGGCATTGATTTTCAAGCCACGGATCGACATGAACACCCACGAGAACCCGCTGCGCGACTACTTCGAGCGCAATCCCGGCCGCTTGATGAGCAAGTGGCTGCACTACTTCGAGATCTATCACCGTCATTTCCAGCGCTTTCGTGGCCGGCCCTGCACCGTGGTCGAGTTCGGCGTGTTCCATGGCGGCTCCCTGCAGATGTGGCGCGAGTATTTCGGACCGGCCAGCCGCGTCGTCGGAGTCGACATCAATCCGCGCCTGAAAGACCTGGGCGAACCCGGCATCGAGATCGTGATTGGCGACCAGAACGATCGCAGCTTCCTGCGTTCACTGCCGCAGAAGCTTGGACCAATCGACATCCTGATCGACGATGGCGGTCACAGCATGACGCAGCAGATCGGGACCCTGGAGGAGCTTTACAGCGCGGTGAAACCCGACGGGGTGATCCTGGTCGAGGACACCCACACCAGTTACTGGCGCGAGTACGGCGGCGGATTGCGCGCGCGCTACAGCTTCATGGAGTTTTCCAAGCATCTGGTCGACGAACTCAACGCCTGGCATACGCGCGACCCACAGAGTTTCCAGCCGGGCGCCTTCACCCAGACGACGCGGTCGATGCATTTCTACGACAGCGTCGTGGTGATCGAGAAGGGGGCGCACGAGCGGCCGCAACAAAAGTCCACCGGAACGCCGAGCTTCGCAATCGATACGCCGGTGAACGAATAGCGCCGTCGCCGGAGCCTCACTCGCCCCCCCACCACATCACGGAAAGCGCGCGCGGCGTCAGCAACGACAGCAGCAGCGCCGGCAACGCGAAGCGCCAGGCCAGATCGCCGAAGCCAAGGACGTCGGACGCGGACGCCGCGACAGCGGCGATCAATAGCGCGCCGGCGATGAAGACCAGCGCATGCAGCAGCACCGAGGCGCTATCGACAACACCCTCCATGCGATCGTCGCGCGCCGTGCCCGGCTTGAGCGGCGCCGGCGGCGATGCGGTCAAGCGGCTCCATAGCCTGGGCAGGCTAACGACCGATACCAGCATCCCCAGCGCGAATCGCAGCGCCAGCACCAGGCTCCAGGCCGCGCCGAGCGCAAACCCCATCGCCACTGCGGCGTAAGGCAGGGCCTCGTCGAACTCCTGCGTCAGCGGCGACGCGGCCCATGCACCGAAGACGAGGGCCAGGGTTGGCTGCAGTATCACGCAGACGACGCCGCTGGTTTCGCGGCCGCGCTGACGTGCTGCGCGTGCCTGCAGCCGCGCGTCGCGCTGCGGATCGATGGGCGGCGGTGCACCCAGCATGCTCATGGGGGCTGGTGTCCAACATTGGGATTGGCGCCCCAGCAGCGATGCACCGCATACATCAACAAGGCCGCCTGCGCCGACTCGAAGCCGGGCGCGTCGAGCGTGACGCTGTCCTGCAGCAGTCCGACCACGCGCATCGAGCCTGCCGGTGCACCAGCTCGGACCAGGTCGATGCCGCCGTTGAGCATGCCGCGCGGCGTCGCGCGCAGCGGCGCGGCGGGCGCCGCCTCGTAGTCGATCCAGTCGCGTCCGCGCAGCGGGTTCCAGTGGCGTCGCGCCTGCGCCAGTGTGGAGCTGGCATCGCGCAGCGAGTAGCTGCGGTTTAGGCGCAGCATGTTGGCGAAGCGAACCAGCAGACTGGCCTCGCGCGCGGCGGCGTCGGCGACCGCATCGGCGACCAGCCAAAGAGCTTGATCGCCGAGGTAGAGCACGTCGGCATGCATCGCGTGGTATCGCACCTCACCGATGCGCTGCGCATCGGCGAAAACCGCATAGCGCGCGACCTGGTCCTTCAATAATTTGAGCGAGTAGGTCGTCATCGTGGGAAGGACGGTCGGGCGGCGCAGGTGTGACGAATCAGGGTGCGGACGTGAGCAGCGCTCGCAGCGCGTCGGGATCGAAGGGCCAGTCAAGCTCGATCTCGCTCGGCTCGCAGCGCAGCACCGGCACGCGCAGACCGTAGCGCGCCTCCAGCGACTGGTCGCCGTCGATGAAGACACTCTCGAACTCGGGCGCGTGCGCCTGCGCCAGCGCCAGCAGCGCCAGATCGCAGAGATGGCAGTCGTCGCGCTGGAACAGGGTGGCGCGCATGCGGTGGCGTACGGCGCTTTGGGGTACGAGGACGCATAGAATAGGCGATTACCTGCGGATTCCTCTTTCATGGCCGTCAGCACCTTCGACCTGTTCAAGATCGGCATCGGGCCGAGTTCTTCGCATACCGTGGGTCCGATGCGCGCCGCGGCGCGGTTTGCACAGAAATGGCTTGAAGAATCCGGGCGACTCGCCGACACCGTGCGCGTGCGGGCCGAGGTGTTCGGCTCGCTCGCGCTCACCGGGCGCGGCCACGGCACCGACAAGGCGGTGCTGATGGGTCTCGAAGGCCACATGCCGAACGCGATCGACCCCGACCTTATCCCTGCGGCATTGGCGCGCATCCGCAGCGAAAAGAAACTCCGGCTGCTGGGCAAGCACGAGATCGCGTTCGACGAGAAGCGCGACCTGGTCATGAACAAGCGCCAGAAGCTCCCGTACCACACCAACGGCATGCGCTTTTCGGCCTTCGACGCGAAAGACGAGCTGATCAAGACGCGCGACTACTACTCTGTTGGCGGTGGCTTCGTGGTCAACCAGGACGAGGCAGCGGAAGACCGCATCGTGGCCGACACCACCGAGTTGCCCTACCCCTTCCACAGCGGCGACGAATTGCTGGCGCAATGCCAGCTTCACGGCATCAGCATCGCCGGCCTGATGTTCGCCAATGAACACGCGTGGCGTGACTCGCGCGCGATCCACGCCGGACTACGCGAAATCTGGCAGGCGATGCAGGCCTGCGTCGCGCGCGGTATCCGCGAGGAAGGCACCCTGCCCGGTGGTCTGCATGTGAAGCGTCGTGCGCCATCGCTGCATCAGGAACTGTCGACCAAGCCCGAAGCCGGGATGCGCGATCCGCTTACCGTGCTCGACTGGGTGAATCTCTACGCCCTCGCAGTCAACGAGGAAAACGCCGCGGGCGGCCGCGTCGTCACCGCGCCCACCAATGGCGCGGCGGGCATCATTCCCTCGGTGCTGCACTACTACGACCGCTTTATTCCCAATGCCAACGAGCAAGGGATCTTCGATTTCATGCTGACCGCCGCGGCGGTCGGCATTCTCTACAAGGAAAATGCCTCGATCTCCGGCGCCGAAGTCGGCTGCCAGGGCGAGGTTGGCGTGGCCTGTTCGATGGCGGCTGCCGGCTTGACTGCGGCGCTCGGTGGTACCCCGGGCCAGATCGAGAACGCGGCGGAAATCGGCATGGAACACAACCTCGGCCTCACCTGCGATCCGATCGGAGGCCTGGTGCAGATTCCCTGCATCGAACGCAATGCGATGGGCGCGGTGAAGGCGATCAACGCCTCGCGCATGGCCCTGCGTGGCGACGGCAAACACAAAGTCTCGCTCGACAAGGTCATCCGGACCATGCGCGACACCGGCCGCGACATGCAGGACAAATACAAGGAAACCAGCCGCGGCGGGCTGGCGGTCAACGTGATCGAGTGTTAGCGCGTAAGCTGGCGCTATCTCCGCTTGAAATTCATTTCCTTCGTCATTCGACGATCTTTGAACCTGGATACGACCCGCAGGCCGAGATGAGAACGAGTCCGCGATGAACCTGCGCTTTCCCGTCGCTGCGGTCGTTGCCGCTTTGCTGGCGGCGGCGTTGTCGTTCGCGCCAAAGCTGCTGGCCGCAGCAGAGCCGGTGCGCCTGGCCTCACTGGAGTGGGAACCCTACATCGGTCCGGCGTTGCCGGAGCAGGGCTATGTCGCAGCCTTGATTCGCGCCGCGTTTGCGGAGAATGGGGTAGAAGTCGAGATCAAGTTCTATCCTTGGGCACGTGCGCTGCATCTGGCGCGCATCGGTGCGGTCGACGGCCTGGTGCCGGAGTATTTCAATGCCAGCCGCGAATCCGAGTTCGAGTTCTCGGCCACGTTCCCCGGCGGACCCCTGGTGTTGTGCAAGCGTCGCAGCGATGCGATCGTTTTTGCCGCCGATCCCTTGCTCGAACCCGACACGGCACTGCAGGCGCTCAAGGCCTGGCGATTCGGTGTCGTGCGCGGGTATCTGAACACACCGGCGTTCGACGCCGCGGATTACCTGATCAAGGAAGAAACCAGCGACGACGCCACCAACCTGCGCAAGCTGGTGTTCGGCCGGATCGACTTGGCGGTGATCGATCGCCACGTCGCTGAGCACCTGATCCACACGCGCTATCCGGGTTACACGAAGGAAATCGAATGCATGACGCCCGCCCTGGCGGATATGCCGTTGCACATCGCATTCTCGCGCAAGTCGCCGCGCATGCCCGATGCGCTCGCCGCCTTCAATCTTGGACTCAAGGCCCTGAAAGCCGACGGCAGGCTGGCCGCGCTGCGCGCGCGCTACGTCCTCAGCCCGCCCGGCGACCGCTGATCGGCACGACCACGGGCGCGGTCAACAACTGGCGCTGCAAGTAGGCGGCGAACGTCGCGTCCTCCTGCGGCGGCTCGAACAGATAGCCCTGCATCAAATCGCAGCCGTGGGCGGCCAGCAAGTCGCGCTGCGCGACTTCCTCCACGCCTTCGGCCACGACTTCCAGGTCGAGGCTGTGGCCCAGATTGATGATCGCCTTCACGATCTGGGCGTCGCTGGGATCGCGCAGGATGTCACGGATGAAGCTGATGTCGATCTTGAGCTGATCGATCGGCAAGCGTTTCAGGTAACTCAAGCTGGCCAGACCAGTGCCGAAATCGTCGATGCTGATGCGAACGCCCGCCGCGCGCAGCCGCTGCAGGGTGCCGATGGCCTGATCGATATTCTCGATCAGGGAGGTTTCGGTGATCTCCAGTTCGAGCAGGGCCGCTGGCAAGCGTGCATCGGACAAAGCCGATGCGACCACCCGATCGAATCCGTTCTCGCGCAACTGCGTCGCCGAGACGTTTACCGCCAGCCGTATCGGCGTATTGCTCAGCCGTTGCCAGGTCGTGGCCTGCTGGCAGGCGCGACGCAACACCCATTCGCCGAGCGCATGTATCTGGCCGCTGCTTTCCGCCAGCGGCACGAAAATCACCGGCGGCACCATGCCCAATTCCGGATGGGTCCAACGCACCAGCGCCTCGGCAGCGATCACCTGTCCGCTGCGCGCGCTCACCAGCGGTTGAAAGTGCAGTCTGATCTCGTCGTGTTCCACAGCAACGCGCAGATCCCGGACCAATCGTTTGCGTGACTGCAACTCCTTGTCTTGCTCGGCTTGGTAGAACTGGCCGACGCTGAGCGGAAGTTTCTTGGCGTACGCCAACGCGCGTTCCGCGTTCTGGATCAGCTGTTCGGCACTGTGGGCGTGATCCGGGTAAACAGCGATACCGATATCCAGTCCCAGCGAGAGCCAGTGCGCGCCGACGCTCAGCGGCATAGCAAACGCACCAAGCACTTCGGCGGCCAGCATTTCGGCACGCTCCCGCACCACCACGGCCGACATCAGGAAGGCGAAGGCGTCCTCGGCCAACCGCGCCGTCAGCATCGTGTTGCCCGCACCGGTCGCCTTCAGTCGTTGCGCCACTTCGCGCAGTACCTCGTCGCCGTAATCCATTCCGTACTGCGCGTTGATGTCGCGGAAATCGCGCACGTCGACGATCAAGATCGCCAACTGGCCTTCGGGCGCCGCGGTGGCGATGGCGTGGGCCGTGTGCGCCAGCAGCAGCTTGCGGTTGGCCAGCCCGGTCAGGTTGTCGAAGTGCTCGAGCCAGGAAGCGCGCGTCTCGGCTTCGGCGCGGCGCGCCAGGTTCTCGCGAATCGCTCCCAGCAAACGGTTGACCGAGCGCGCCCACAGACCCAGTTCGTCGCGCTGATGTCGCGCCGGCTCGTCGACGCGGACCGATTCCGGCGCATCGGGATCAAACGAGGCGAGCGCATGCACCATGCGCACCAGGGGACGCGTCAGGAAGTAGTGGAATACGGCGAGCAATACCAGGGCCAGCAGGCTGGCGCGCAGCAGCCCGGTCACGATCACCATGCCGGCGCGCGCCAGGAAGGCACGTCCCGGCGGATAGGTATCCAACTGCAGACTCAAACGACCGACTTGCTCGCCCGAAGCCGCTACCAGCGCAATCTGGTAGTCGCGCTGATCGCCAAACAAGGCCGCCGTCACGAAGCGGAACGAGCTGGTCATCGGTTCGCGTAGGTCGCGCGCCAGCACGTCGCTGTCGCCCACCACCAGCTCACCACCAATCACGCCCTCGAAGCGGAATACGCCATCGAGCACGCGTTTTGCGAGGCGGTCGTCGATGTTGTACGCCGCCTCGGTGGCCGGCTCACGCATCATTGCGAGCAAGCGTTCCACGCTGCGGTCGATCTCGACGCTTTGCGAACGCGAGTCGAGCAGGATCTGGCCAATGCTCAGCAGCATGCCAATGGCGCAGGCCAGCAGTAGCGCGATGCCCATCAGACGCCAGCTGAGGCGGTCACGGCGCGGCAGTTTGCCTACGTGTTCCGGCATGCAATCCTCGCTGGCCGTGCGCCTGGCGTTCCGGGTCGGAACGCGACAGGGTCATTGTAGGGCGATGATCGTTGGTTCGATAGCCAATCAAGTGATCCGCCTGCACGATCCTTCACCGGCCTCAACATCAGCCCACGCGGCTCCAAAGTTGCGAAAGCCAAGGCACCAAATACCAGGCCAATACCGCCGCCCACGGCAGCGGCACCAAAGAAACCAGCACGAACAACATCGAGCGCACTCGCCACCAAAGGGTGACGTGCCCGGAGCTGCGGCCGAGCAGCACGTCGCGCACGAACGCGAGGCCGAAAGCGGCCATCGCCGCCCCGGTGACCGCCACCCCGAGCAGCAACGCAGCCAACACCAGCACGGCGATCCGTCCCTTGATCTTCTCATCGTCGACCAGATCCAGCACGGAAATGCTTACGACCATCACGAGCATGCCGGGCAGGAGCACACCCCAGAGCAGCACTCGACTTATCGAGCCGTAGAGCGGCAGCAGGCCGGGGGTGATCACGCGAAGCCATTCCACCGCCGGAGCCAAAGCGGGAACCGGAGCCGGGGTTCGCTTGACCACAAAATGCGGTTCGAAACGCTGCGTGTGGTCACGCAGCTCCAGACCCAAGCGCCGCCTCGCGACGAGCCACGTCAACCAGACTGGAATCGCGAGACCGAGCCCGAACCCCAACTCGGCCACGCCGTCCAGCTTCCACCACAGGGTCGGCATCAACCACAACGCGAACAACGGAATCGCGAACAGCGCGACAGAGCCCAAGCCTTCGTAGCGCAACTCGGCACGACAGACGGGACAGTAGTGCCTGACGCGGGTATGCGAAGCCTGCCACCAGCGCGCCGCACCCGACACGCGGCGCACGTTTGCGATCTCGCTCAGATTGAGCGTCTCGCGGCAGCGCGGACAGGGTCGAATCAAAGTGAACATCGGCGCTGAGTCGAGCTTCGACGAGGGTCCAGCCTACCAAACGCTTCACCCCAACACGGTGACAGCGGCTCGTTGGAACAAGTTACCTGAGTTCCTACGCACTCCTGTGGCTATGGCGCGGAGCGGCCATTAGCTGCGCGCCTTCACGGCGACGCGTGCGCCGCAATCTCCAGCGCGTCATCGAGCACGGCCGCCGCGGTGACCTCGGCGCCCGCGCCGGGCCCCTGGATCAGCAGCGGACGTTCGCGATAGCGATCCGACCAGAGCGCGACGCGGTTGTCGCAGCCGGCACCTTGCGCGAGTGGGTCGCCGGATTCCAGCGCTTCGAGGCCGACGCGTGCGCACCCGGCGTCGAGACGTGCAATGAAGCGGAGTTTTCGGCCGTCGCGATACGCGCGCTGGTAGCGTTCACTCATCGGCGCGTCGAGCAGGTCAAGCGCATCGATGGCTGCCTCGCACGGCAGCAGGCTCAGCACGGTGGGCAGCAGCGAGCCCACCTCCACCGCGTCGGATTCGAGCGGATTTCCGGCGCAGCGCGCGAGGATCAGCAGCTTGCGCCTCACGTCTTGACCCGAGAGGTCTTCGCGCGGATCGGGCTCGGTGTAGCCGCGTTCGCGCGCATCACGCACCAGCGCCGAGAACGGGCGCATGCCGTCGTAGTTTGCGAACAGCCAGCCCAGCGAACCGGACAGCACGCCGGCGATGGCGTGGATGCGATCGCCACCGGCGCGAAGGGCGCGGATCGTGCGCAACAACGGCAGGCCGGCACCCACGGTTGCACTGTCGCCGTAATGCGCGCCGCTGTGCAAACGAGCCGACTGGATCGCTTTCCAGCGCGCGAGCGATGTGCCCTGCCCGAGTTTGCAGGCGGTGACGACGTGGATGCCTTGCGCCAACCATTCGCCATGGCGCGCGGCGAGTGCATCGCTGGCGGTGGCGTCGATGATGATGCGGGTGGCGCGAGAACCGAGGTCCTCCAGTAATGCAGACCTCGTTTGAAGCACTACCCCCTCACCCGCTGCACTGCGCGCGTCGACCTCCCCCACCCGGAGAGAAGCAAGAATCCGGCGCGCATCGAGCGCCTTTGGGTGGGCAATCGCGAGGCGCGAATTTGCGACGTGCACGAGGTTCAATCCCAAACCCAGCGGCATGTCCGCCCACGCCGCCAGCCGCGCGAGGACCGCGCGACCCACCGTCCCGGTGCCGAGCAAGGCGACGCGTGCACGCACACCGGCTTTGGCGGAACACGACGTCGCGCGCGCAGGAACCATTGACTGCAGCGTATTTCGCGCGCTCGCCAGAGGAGCCTCTTCGTACTCGCGCAAGTGCAGGCTCATGCCGACACGGCCGCGCTGCGTTTGGGCGCGGTCGCGCGCACGACACGCTGCAATCCCGCCTCGATATCGGCGATCAGGTCTTCGGCGGCTTCAATGCCGACGGACAAGCGCAACAAGCCGTCGGAGATACCCGCGACCGCGCGCGCTTCGGCGCTCATCGCCGCGTGCGTCATCGTGGCCGGATGCGCGACCAGGCTCTCCACGCCGCCCAGGGACTCGGCCAGGGTGAAGCATTGCAATCCATCGAGAAAGGCGCGCACCTCATTCTCGCCACCGTGCAGCTCGAAGCTCAGCATGGCACCGTAGCCGCGCTGTTGGCGCGTCGCGAGCGCGTGGCCCGGATGCGAGCGCAAGCCAGGATAGTGCACCGCGGCGACGGCCGGATGCGCAGCCAGCACGTCTGCGAGCACGACCGCATTTTCCTGGTGCACGCGCAGTCGCGCATCCAGTGTGCGCAAGCCGCGCAGAGTCAGGAAACTGTCGAAGGGCGAACCCGTGAGGCCGAGTGCGTTCGCCCACCACACCAGTTGCTCGTGCAGCGCGGGGTCTTTCGCGATCACCGCGCCGCCGACCACATCGCTGTGGCCATTGATGTACTTGGTGGTCGAATGCACCACGAGATCCGCACCGAGCGCGATCGGGGTCTGCAATGCGGGCGACAAGAACGTGTTGTCGACGACCACGGTCGCGCCGACCGCGTGCGCGGCCTCGGCCACGAACCGGATGTCGGTCAGGCGCAGCAGCGGATTGGACGGGGTCTCGATCCACACGATATGCGGATTTGTCGCGAGCGCTCGAGCCAGCGCGACCGGGTCATTGTAGTCGATCGTATGCAGCACGAAGTGGTTCTTCTTCGCCAGCGCGTTGAACAAGCGCCAGCTGCCGCCGTAGCCGTCGTGCGGCACCACGATGCCCTGCCCCGGCTCCAGCAAGGCGAGCACCAGCGTGATCGCCGCCATGCCGGTCGCGGTGACCACGCCGCCGGCGCCGCCTTCCAACTCGGCAAGCGCATCACCCAACTGATCGCGGGTCGGATTGCCGCTACGGGTGTAATCGTATTTGCGTTTCTGGTTGAAGCCCGAGAAGCTGAAATTGGTCGACAGCACGATCGGCGGCACGACGGCGCCGTGGGCGGCATCGCTGTCGATGCCCGCCCGGACCGCGGCGGTGGCGGGTTGCCGCGTCGGTTTGGATTCATTTACTTCGCTGGCGACACCCAACGCGATATAGGACGCGCCACATCCGGTCGTGATGCTCATGCGACTTCTCCCGGGCTGATCGAACTGTCCAGCGCCGCACGCAGGACCGCGTCAATCGCGCCGGTTTCTTTCAGGAACGCATCGTGGCCGTAGCCCGACGCGATGCGATGCACCCGACATCGCGCGCCAAGACCCTCGGCCAGGGTATGCACATCGGACAGCGGCACGATTTGATCCTGTTCGATCGCGACCAGTTCGGTCGGCACACGGATCGCGGCCGGATCGACGCGGTGCAGATCGATCGACTCGGACAGCCGCAGGTATGCCGTCGGGGTGAAGCGCGCCACGAAGCGCGGCCCGATCGCGTCGAAATAGTCCTCGACCGCGAATCTCGCGCTCCCAGCCTCAAAGGTTGGCGCGGCATCGAAGCGCGCATCGAATTCGCCCGCGGTGCGGTAGCCGATCACGGCCAGCGCACGCGCCAGAGCCAGCGCTTCGCGCACTGCGGACTCGCTGCGCCCGAGCTTCACGATGCGACGCTGGATCACGCGCAAGGCCGTGGTCTGCGGATGCGACCGGTGTGCGCCGCTGATCGCAATCAACTTGGACAAGCACACGCCATGGCGCGCGGCGAACTGCAAGCCAACCATCGCGCCGTACGAGGCTCCGACAAAGGCCGCCACCGACCCGAGTCGCAAACGGTCGAGGACCGCAGCGATCGCATCGGCCTGGTCGGCCGGATCGAGCGTGACGTCGAGCGTGCCGTCGGCGCCGAGCCAGTCGATCGAAAACACGCGATATTTTTTCAGATCGATGGCACGACCTTCGCCGACCTGCGCGTCCCACCAGCCGGCTTCTGCGTGCTGCGCCGATGCGGCCACGTGGCGGGTCGCGGAGATGCCGCCCTGCACTACCAGCAACGGTGCGGAGGCGGCACCGACGCATTCCCACGCTACTCGCAAGCGGCGCGGGCCAGCGTGACGCAGCGTCAGTTCCAATGCGCACACGCCACGACTCGGCAGCACGTCGCCGATCCCGTCCTCGAACGCGAAGCGCGCGGGCAGAAAACTATTGTCGGGAAGCGAGGCGTCCGGCGCGGCCGGCAGGGCGGAAAAGCTCATCGTCGTACTCCGAGTGGCGGCGGATCGGGATCCCGACGAGCCTGCTGCGGTTTAACCGACGATGTGCAGTCACGTGGCGCCCGAGAGCGCAACGCAACCCATCTTCCGGTGGGCCTGGCGGCCCCCGCAGGAGTTAGCACCCTACGAACGCTTGCGCGCCGCGGGTTGCCCCGGCTTCAAAGGGCCTGTCCCTCTGCCGGTCTCGATGGGATTTCGGAACCGACTTTGCCTGTGTCGTTCCCGCTTGTCAATCGCTTCATGCGGATGAAGCGATTTCCTACTGGATCAGTCGGGATTTCTGCCGTCGACCCGCCCTCACCCACCACACGGGAGCACGGCCCTTCAAAACGTCCGTTTCGTGGATGGACGACGGCGATCGTTGCGTTTCGGACGCCGCCATCACACCGCGATGGCGTGCTTACTCGAAGCCATCCGCGAAGATTCCGTTGCTCATCGCCAGTTCGCTGGTGTTGCCGCCCGCGTCGGTCGCGGTCATGGCAATCGTGCCGTCTTGCAGCAGCAAGGCCGGGACCGTCGTGGTTTTCGCCGAGCCCGCGTCCGCGGCGGTGTAGATATCGCCCCCGATCCAGGTTTCGCCTTCGGTGGGCGTGCTGCCGTAGAGGTCAATTCGCAAGGGGTAGCTCGCGTTCGCCACGCTGCTGTCGACGCGATAGGTGAGTTCGAG
>JBKJTK010000059.1:0-4761 GCA_046590875.1 Chiayiivirga sp. | reverse complement strand
CCTGCGTGGCAGCGATCTGGTGGTCGCGGCTGAAAAGGCCGGGCTGCTCTTCGGCGACATGAATATTTTCCATCGTCTGGTCGACGGCAAGCCTGAAGCCGGACCGATCTTCAGCGTCGCGAACATGGTTAAACCTGGCAGCTTCGATCTGCGCCGCGTGCACGAGATCGAAACCCCCGGCATCACCTTCTTTATGACCTTGCCTGGCCCCCTGGCCGCGCTCGATGCCTGGGAAACCTTGTTGCCTACCGCGCAACGCATGGCGGAACTGCTCGATGCCAGCGTGCTCGACGAAGAACGCAATACCCTGGGCCGACAGCGCATCGCGCACATCCGCGACGAATTGCGCGGCTACGACCGCAAACAGGAAAAGCAGCAGCAACGTCACTGGTGAGAGCCGCGCCCGCCGACGTCGCTGCCCAAGCCGCCGCGCTGCGCGACCAGCTCGACGAGCACAGCTACCGGTACCACGTGCTGGATGCACCCAGTGTCGCTGACATCGAGTACGACCGACTGTTGCGCGAACTCGAAGCGATCGAGGCGCAACACCCGGACCTGATCAACGCGCAGTCGCCGACGCAACGCGTGGGAGCGCGGCCCGACGAAGGTTTCGCGAAGGTGTTGCATCGCCTGCCGATGTTGTCGTTGGCCAACGCCTTCGAGGACGCGAGCGCGGCCGACGATCGCGCGCGTTTTCCCGAGGTTGCTGATTTTGTCCGGAGGATCGAGGACACCCTTGACCTGAGTGACCTGCAATTCTCGGTCGAGCCCAAGCTCGACGGCCTCGCGATCAGCCTGCGCTATGACGATGGCGTGTTCGTTCAGGGCGCGACCCGTGGCGACGGTGAAACCGGCGAGGATGTGAGTGCGAACCTGCGCACGATCAAGGCCATTCCGCTGCGTTTGCGTGGCGCCGGCTGGCCGCGCGTGCTGGAAGTGCGCGGCGAGGTTTACATGCCGAAGGCCGCCTTCGAGGCCTTCAACATCCAGGCGTTGGAACGCAACGAAAAGCCGCTGGCGAATCCGCGCAATGGCGCGGCCGGGTCGTTGCGCCAGCTCGATCCGCGCATCACCGCGCGTCGGCCGTTGGCGTTCTACGCTTACGCCGTGGGTGCGGTGGAGCAGGGCGAACTGCCGGACACGCATTCAGCGACCTTGGCGTGCCTGAAGGATTGGAGCTTGCCCGTGTCTCCCGACGCCGATGTCGCGCGTGGATTCGACGGTTTGATCGCCTATTTCCGTCGCATCGGTTCCAAGCGTAGCGCGCTGCCCTACGACATTGACGGTGTGGTCTACAAGCTGAACCGCTTTGAACAGCAGCGCGTGATGGGTTTCGTCTCGCGTGCACCGCGCTGGGCGATTGCGCACAAGTTCCCGGCGTTGGAGGAGAGCACCACGGTGCTCGACATCGAAGTGCAGATCGGCCGTACCGGCGCGGTCACGCCCATCGCGCGCCTGGCGCCAGTACAAGTTGCGGGGGTCACGGTCACGAATGCGACTTTGCACAACGCCGACCAGATCGCGCGACTCGACGTGCGCGTCGGCGACGCGGTGGTCGTACGCCGCGCCGGTGACGTGATTCCGGAAGTGGTGCGGGTGATTCCGGAGCGCCGTCCCGAGGAGACGACGCCGTGGCAGATGCCCACGCATTGCCCGGTGTGCGGTTCGCACCTGGAGCGGCTGCGCAAAGTGAAGCGGCAAACCAAGGCCGGGGTCGAGTACGAAGACAGCGCCGTGCTGGCCTGCAGCGGTGGGCTGTATTGCGGCGCGCAGATGCGCGAACGACTGAGTCATTTTGCCTCGCGCCGCGCGATGGATATCGATGGCCTGGGCGAGCGCTACATCGACGATCTGGTGGGCTTCGATTATGTGCGCACGCCTGCCGACCTCTACACCTTGACGCTCGACGATCTCATGGCGATGAAGCGTCGTGCAGAGGAACGGGACCGAGTGAAGGCCGCAGGCCTGAGTGAAGGCGCAGCCCGCGTAGCGGGCGTTGCCGCCTCAGCGGCCGATGGTGTGGTTCCAGAAACCGTCAAGCAAGGCAAGATCGCGACGCGCTGGGGCGAGAACCTGATCAAGGCGATCGATAAAAGCCGCGCCACCACGCTCGAACGCGTGCTGTTTGCGCTCGGCATCCGCGATGTGGGCGAGGCCACGGCCAAGTTGCTGGCGCGGCGTTTCGGCCGTCTCGATGCCATCGCGTTGGCCGGTGAAAGCGAATTGATGGCCTTGCGCGATGTTGGCCCGGTGCTGGCCTCGCATATTGCGGCGTTCTTCGCCGAGTCACACAACACCGCGGTGATCGAGGCGCTGCGGGAACGCGGCGTACGTTGGCTCGAGGGCGAGACGCAGGTGTCCGATGTGGGACCGTTGGCCGGACAAACCTTTGTGCTCACCGGGACGCTGGCCTCGATGGGACGCGACGAGGCCAAGCGGCGTTTGGAAGCGCTCGGCGCCAAGGTTTCCGGCAGCGTGTCGAAGAAGACCAGCGCCGTGGTCGCGGGCGAGTCCGCCGGCTCCAAGCTCGACGCCGCGCGCGAACTGGGCGTGGACATCCTCGACGAAGCCGCTTTGATCGAACTGCTGCGTGCGCAGGGTGGCTGAGCCCTGGCGACCGACGGCATCGATTGCGGCGCTGCGTTTGCGCGCGTTGCTCTACGCTCGATTGCGTTCGTGGTTCGCCGAGCGCGGGGTGCTGGAAGTGGAAACACCCTTCCTCTCGGCGGCCGGCAACACCGATCCGAATATCCGCAGCTTCCGCTCGCGTTACAACGGCCCCGCCGATAGTGGCGCACCGCAACGCTGGCTTCGTACTTCGCCGGAGTATCCGCTAAAGCGGCTGCTGGCGGCTGGTGTAGGCGATTGCTACGAACTCGGCCGCGTATTCCGCGACGGCGAAGCGGGTCGTCGTCACAACCCCGAATTCACCATGCTGGAGTGGTATCGCCTCGGCCGCGATCACATGGCCCTGATGGATGACGTCGCGGACGTGGTCGGCGCGGCCCTGCAGCTGACCGGTCGTACGCTGCGGGTCGAACGTACAAGCTATCGCGAGTTGTATCGATCGAGTTTCGGTTTCGACGCGTTCACGGCAGAGATCGAAGACTTGCGTCGGCCGTTGGCCGATATCGCGATCGAGTCCAAAGGCCTTACCCGCGACGATTGGCTCGACCTCTTGATGACGCATCGCCTGCAACCGGACTTTGGCGAGGATCGGCTATTGTTCGTGTATGACTATCCCGCCTCGCAATGTGCGCTCGCGCGACTGCGCGGGCAGGGCGAGGATACGGTGGCAGAGCGCTTCGAGGCCTATCTCGGCGCGCAGGAACTGGCCAACGGCTACCACGAATTGGCCGATGCAGGGGAACAACGCACGCGCTTCGGACGCGATCTCACGAGTCGGCGACTGCGCGGCGATGACGAGCCTGTGCTGGATGAAAACCTGCTTGCAGCCCTGGACGCGGGATTGCCCGATTGTTCCGGGGTGGCGCTCGGGATCGAACGCCTGCTGCTGGCAATGAGCGGTGCGACGGATATCGCCGAGGTTCTGGCGTTTCCGTTCGCGCACGCCTGAGCCGGTCGGCCGGGTTGCACTCTTGCGTACAGTTTGTCAGCCTCTTGGGCGAGGCCGTGGCGTCGGGGAAGGGACGTTCAGGCAGCGTTGTGCGCGCAGGCCGAATTCGTCTCGGATGTAGCCGAGTGTTAAGTTGCCGAGTGTTAAGTGGACCGGCTTTAGAGTGCACGCGATGATCGAATCAGCAGGCGGGGAGTAGAAAACATGCAACGCAATCTCTGGGGCTGTATCGCGGCGGTGGGCGGACTCGCGTTTGCGCTGGCAGGTCGCGCTGAGGCGCAGACTTACGGCGGCTACGGAGAGGTGGTGCGGTGCGAATCGCGCGATTTCCGCCAGGCCTATTGCGATATCGACGTCAGTGGCGGCGTGCGCATCGTGAACCAGCTCTCGAACACCGCCTGCGTCGAGGGTCGCACTTGGGGTTGGGACCGGCGCGGCGTCTGGGTCAGCGGCGGTTGCCGCGCCGAGTTCGAGGTCGCCGGTCGCGGGCAGGTCAACCGCGGCTATGGACAGGGCCAAGGTTTGGGCTACGGACAGGGTAGCGGCCACGGCGGCGTGGTGCGTTGCGAGTCGCACGACTACCAACAAATTTACTGCAACGTCGATACGCGGGGCGGAGTGCGCATCGTGAATCAGCTTTCACGCACGGCGTGCGCCGAAGGCCAGACCTGGGGTGTGGATCGTCGCGGCCTGTGGGTACGCGGCGGTTGCCGCGGCGAATTCGAAGTCGGGAGTGGCGGTGGGTATGGCTACGGCCAGGGTGGCAATGCCGGCTTGCCGGTCGATCGCCCGGGTTACGGCGCCGGCCAGGGCAGCCTGATTTGCGAATCGCATGACGGTCGTTACCGCCATTGCCCGGCCAACATCCGGCGGGAAGCGCAACTGGTGCGTCAGACAAGCCGCTCGCAGTGCGTCTTCAACAGCAGTTGGGGCTTCGACCGCAATGGCGTATGGGTGGATCGCGGTTGTCGCGGTGAGTTTGCGGTGGACTAGTCGTTGCGAAAGATCGGGCTCCTGCCCGACTTTCGCGCAAACGGTCCGGGCAGAGCCCGGCCACGTTTGCCGACTCCTCCGCTACGCTACGTCGCCGTCGGCACATCCGTGTGCCGAGGGGCCTTAGCGAAAGATCGGGCTCCTGCCCGACTTTCGCGCAAACGGTCCGGGCAGAGCCCGGCCACGTTTGC
>JBKJTK010000073.1:0-4514 GCA_046590875.1 Chiayiivirga sp. | reverse complement strand
CCGATCGGACCATCGAGTGCGGCTTCCGGGCAGATATGACCGACCATGAAGCCATAGGTCGCACCGGAGAAACGCCCATCGGTGATGAGTGCGACATCCCCTCCCAGGCCTTGCCCGACCAATGCCGCGGTCACCGCCAGCATTTCGCGCATGCCGGGGCCGCCGACCGGACCTTCGCCGCGGATCACGACCACATCCCCCTTGACGATCTCGCGCCGTTGCACCGCGGCGAAGCAGGACTCTTCGGAATCAAACACGCGCGCGGTGCCGTCGAAGCGCAGCGCCTCGTGACCGGCCAGCTTCACCACACAGCCTTCCGGCGCGAGGTTGCCGTAGAGAATGCCGAAGCCGCCCCGTGCTTTCAGCGGCGCTTGGGCCGTGAGAATCACGCGCTGACCATCGCGTTCCTGCGCGCGATCGATCTCTGTGAACAACGAGTCGCCGCTGACGGTGTCGGCGTCGCGCAGCAGTCCTGCTTCGCGCAGACGAGCTCCCAGCAAGCGCGAGCCACCGGCCAGATACATGTCCGGCGCCATGTAGCGACCGCCGGGCTTCAGATCCGCAATCACTGGCGTCTCGCGGCTGATCGCATCGAACGCGTCCAGCGCGAACGGCACATCGGCTTCGCGTGCGATCGCCAACAGATGCAGGATGGCGTTGGTCGAACCCGCGGTCGCGGTCACCGCGACCGCGGCGTTGTGCATCGCGTCGGCGGTGACGAACGTGCGCGCACTGCGACCTTCGCGCACCAGGGCCATCACGCGCTCACCGCAGGCCCGCGCGGCGCCATGTTTGGCGGGATCGGGCGCCGGGATATCGTTCAGGCCCATCGGCGCCAGACCCAGGAACGTGGTGGCCAGCGCCATCGTGTTGGCGGTGAACTGGCCGCCGCAGGCGCCGGCGCCCGGGCAGGCGGTTTTTTCGATTGCCGTGAGCTCCGCTTCGTCGATCTTGCCCGCGGAATGTGCGCCGACCGCCTCGAAGACATCTTGAATGGTGATGTTCCGGTCTTTGTGGCAGCCGGGCAGGATGCTGCCGCCGTACAACATCAGACCCGGTAGATCGAGCCGCGCGAGGGCCATGGCTGCGGCGGGAATCGTCTTGTCGCAACCGCACAGCACCACCAGCCCATCGAGGCAGTGGCCACGCACGGCCAGTTCGATCGAATCGGCGATGACTTCTCTCGACGCGAGTGAGGCGCGCATGCCCGACGTACCCATCGCGATGCCGTCGGTGACGGTGATCGTGTTGAACTCGATCGGCGTGCCGCCGGCGGCCAGCACGCCGGCGCGCACGTCCTGCGCCAGATCGCGCAGATTCAAATTGCACGGCGAGACATCCGACCAGCTGTGAATCACCGCGATGAGCGGTTTGGCGATGGCGGCGTCGTCGAGCCCGGTCGCGCGCAGCAGGGCGCGGGCAGGGGCACGATCGGGTCCGGACTTGATGGCGTCGCTATGCATCTTCTGTCTTTCCTTTCGCGCGGATTGGCGAAGGCTTGCGCTTTCGCGTCCCCCAGAAAGCAGAAACCCCGCACTGGTTGCCCGGTGCGGGGTTTCGGAGTCTTGGGGTTCGCTGCTGCTGAGCCTAAGTCGCCGATCCGCACCTATGTCGGGTAATAAGTACGACTACGAGCGCAAGCGAAACCGCCGGGAAAGTCCCGGAGGTCGGCAGTGCGAAAGTGGCGTTCGGCGTCAACATGGGTCCGATGCTGTGGTGCAGCATGGGGGTGTGTCAATAGTTTTTTTTGAAACGAAGCTCGTAGTAGTAGCCCGGGTTCGCGGAGCCAACCCGGGGATCCAACCTGGCCCAGGCGTTCGTCCCGGGTTTCGCTGCGCTCTACCCGGGCTACCACTTCCATCGGGACTGCGCTTTCGCGCCGCTGCTAGAATTCGCGCCTTTCCCCTTGCACTCGAGGAGCATTCCATGGCGATCAAAGTCGCGATCAACGGTTACGGCCGCATCGGCCGCAACATCCTGCGCGCGTTGTACGAATCCAACCGCACGCACGAAATCAACGTGGTCGCGATCAACGATCTCGGGGATGCCGAAACCAACGCGCACCTGACCCAGTACGACACCGCGCATGGACCGTTCCCGCATGACGTGTCGGTCGATGGCGGCGATTTGATCGTCAAGGGGGATCGCATCAAGGTGTTCGCCGAGCGCGACCCGGCCAAGCTGCCCTGGGGCTCTCTCGGCGTGGACGTGGTGCTGGAATGCACCGGGCTGTTCACCTCCAAGGCCAAGGCCGGCGCGCACCTGGCCGGCGGCGCCAAGAAGGTGATCATTTCCGCGCCGGGCGACAAGGATGTGGACGGTACCTTCGTCTACGGCGTCAACCACGATCTGCTGACGGCGTCCCACAGCGTCATCTCCAATGCCTCCTGCACCACCAACTGCCTCGCGCCGCTGGCCAAGGTGCTGCACGCCAAGGTCGGCATCGTGCATGGCCTCATGACCACGATCCATGCCTACACCAACGATCAGGTCCTGACCGACGTCTATCACTCCGATCTGCGCCGCGCGCGCTCGGCCACGATGAGCCAGATCCCGACCAAGACCGGCGCTGCCGCGGCCGTGGGCCTGGTACTGCCAGAACTCAACGGCAAGCTCGACGGCTTCGCGATGCGGGTGCCGACGATCAATGTCTCCGTCGTCGATCTGACGTTTGTCGCCGCGAAGGCGACCAGCAAGGACGAGATCGACGCCGCGATCAAGGCCGCCGCCGACGGCTCGCTCAAGGGCATCCTCGGCGTCAACACCAAGCCCCTGGTCTCGGTGGACTTCAACCACAACCCGCTGTCCTCGATCTACGACAGCACCCAGACCCGCGTCATGGGCGGCACGCTGGTCAAGGTGCTGAGCTGGTACGACAACGAGTGGGGCTTCTCCAACCGCATGCTCGACATGACGCTGGCCTTGATGGCAGCGAAGTGACGACAGGATGTCGTCATCCCGTGCAGCACAGGGATGTGCGTTGACACGGGATCCAGCGCTTGAATGAAAGATGTCGTCATCCCGTGCAGCACAGGGATGTGCGTTGACACGGGGTCCAATTCTTAAAATGCTGCAATGAAACCCCGGCCCGCCGGGGTTTCGGCTTAAAGGCCCTCGAACCCGTCGGCAAAAATTCGCGCCGGATCCTGGAACTCGTAGCTGCCTCGGTCGATATTGCCGAAGCGTATTGCGCCACGAGCATCCCCGGTTGGCACGGCCTCGCCGGTGCCGCCGACGACACTCACGCCGCTGTCGCGCGCCGGACTGTTCGACGGAAGCGCGAGCGTCGGCACGAAGCCGCCGTTGTCGGCACTGACCGTTGGCAGCAGCGCGTCAGCAAACTGCGCGCCGCTCGTCACCGGCGTCTCGTTGCCGCCTCCCATGGGTCGCACCTGCGGCCACTGCTGATTGCCGGCACCATCGAAGGCGGCCGGATTGTTCATCGCCCAGTTCACGAAGCGGTTGCCGCCGGTATTGTTGACGAACACCACGTTGGTCAGTCGCAACTGGTTCGGCGTGCCGATCGAGATACCGGCGGCGAACGCCGCCGTGGATACATTGTTCGCGATCGTGGTGTTGACGATCGAGATCGGGACACCGCTGCTCAGCGCCATCGCTGCGCCCAGTCCGGTGCGCGCGATGTTGTTGGAAAAAGTCCCGTTTCGAATCGTGCCGGGCGCGTTGCCCGCGACGAACAGGCCGCCGAACCCGCGGGCATCGTTGCCGATAAAGCTCACGCGCTCCATCGCCCAGGGTCCATCCTGGATATAGGCGCCGCCGCTGTGCTCATTGGCGCCAAGCTGACGGTTATTGCGGAACTCCACGTCTTCGAATCGACTACGGCTCTGCGCGTCATACATCACACTGAAGAAACCGCCGCCGAAGGCGTTGCTGTCATTGCCGATGAAGCGGGTTCGGCAGACATCCACCAGGCGGACTGCACCGTCCACGCCAAGTGCACCCGCGTTGCCACCTCCGCCCGGATTGCCGCCCGTGCCGATCGCGCGATTGCCTTCGAACACGCTGTCGACGATGTTCACGCGCAGGCTACCGAGTGAATACACCGCGCCGCCGTTGCTGCCGCTGTTGTTCTCGAATACGCAGTTGCCGATGTCGATCCGGTTCAGCAGTTCACCGTAGAACGCACCACCACCGTCATCCTGCGGGGTGGCATCGAGCGGCGCATCGTTGCCGGCAAAGCGGCAGTTCACCAGCTTCAGGCTGAGCTTGTGCGGGAACTCGAAGCCTTGCTGCTTGTAGATCGCCGCGCCGCGCCCGTCACTGATGCGCGCATCGGCCAGCGTCAGGTTCTGCAGCGTGATGCCGAAAAGCGGCGCGTTCTGGGCCGCATTCGGATTGACGAGACTGAAGAGGCGACGCGTGTCGCTGCCCGACAAGGTGACCAGACCGCCGCCGTCGAGCACGATCGCGCGGCTGGCAACGAGCGTTTGCGTCACCGCGATCGTGCTGGGGTTCGGGCCCTGATCCAGCACGATCGCACCGCCGGCGGTCAG
>JBKJTK010000008.1:0-8409 GCA_046590875.1 Chiayiivirga sp. | reverse complement strand
GGATTATTCGGCGGCTTCTACATCGTGCCGCTGTTCGCCCTGATCCAGCAGCGTGCACCGCGCGACATGCTCTCGCGCTTCATCGCGGCCAACAACATCATCAATGCGCTTTTCATGGTGGTGGCATCGGTGATGGCGATCGTGCTGCTCAGGTCCGGCTTCACGATTCCGCAATTGTTGTTGCTCACCGCCATCCTCAACGCCCTGGTCGCGATCTACATCTTTTCCCTCGTGCCGGAGTTCGTCACCCGCTTCGTCAGCTGGCTGGTGATCAAAGTGCTGTATCGCATCGACATCCGCGGTGTGGAGAAGAACATTCCGGACGAAGGCGCGGCCCTGATCGTATGCAACCACGTCAGCTACATGGACGCGTTGCTGGTGTCTGGCGCGGTGCCGCGCCCGATCCGTTTCGTCATGTACTACAAGATCTACCAGGCCCCGCTCGCGAACCTCGCGTTCCGCGCTGCGCGCGCGATTCCGATCGCAGGAGCGAAAGAAGATCCGGAGCTCATGGAGCGCGCGTTCGCCGAGATCGACGCCGCACTTGCCGCCGGGGAACTGGTCGGCATCTTCCCCGAAGGGGGCCTCACCAAAGACGGCGAGATCGAACCGTTCCGCCCCGGCGTCGAACGCGTCCTCGCCGCGCGCCCGGTGCCGGTGGTACCGATGGCACTGCGCGGCATGTGGGACAGCATGTGGAGTCGGCAGGATTCACGCCTGCACCGCATGCGGATGCCGCGTCGCTTTCGCGCCCATATCGAGATCGTCGCCGCTGCGCCGCTCGCACCCGAAGCCGCGAGCGCGGCGGCGCTGGAAGCGACGGTGCGCGAGTTGCGTGGGGAGCGGGCCTGATCCGGCATCGCACTACGCGCGCTCGCCGGCCAGGAACGCGATCAGACTGCGCAAGGCCGGCGACAGGGTGCGGTCCGGATAGACCAGGCTGAGCGGTACCGGGTCGCCGTGCCATTGCGGCAACACCTGGTGGAGGCGACCGGCGGCGATATCGTCCTCGACATCTCCACGGATGCGGAACGCGATACCCATGCCGCGAAGCGCGCAGCGCCGTACCATTTCGGCATCGTTGAACACCCATCGTGGCGCCACTTCGATCTCGAGCATTTCTGCACCGCGACGCAGACGCCAGCGGTCGGCCGCGCGCTGCTGCTGCATGTAGCACAGCGCGTCGTGCGCGCGCAGTTCGGCGGGATGCGCGGGCACGCCGCGACGGGCGAGGTAGTCGGGGGACGCGCACAACACGCGCGGCAGCTTCGTCAGCGGCAGCGCGATCAGACGTGCATCGCCCAGCGCGCCATAGCGCAGCGCCAGATCGATTGGCTCGGAGAAAAAATCATTGATCGCGTCGTCGAGCGCGACCTGAAAGCGCACTGCCGGATGCAGGGCCGCGAACTCGATCAGGCGGGCCATAAGGCGATTGCGGCCAAAATCCGCGGGGGCCGTGATCCGCAGCAGGCCGGAAATGTCGGTGGCGTCCGACGCCAACGCGAGCCGACCTTCGCGCAGCGATGCGAGCGCCTGGCGCGCGTGCAACAGGTAGCGCTCGCCTTCCTGCGTCAAGCGCAGCTTGCGCGTGGTGCGCAGGATCAGCTTTACGCCCAGCGTTGACTCGAGCCGCTTCAACGCAGCGCTGGCACCGGCCGGCGTGATCCCCAGAACGCGCGCGGCGTGCGCGAGGCGTGCGCCTTCGGCACTGGCGACGAACACTTCGATATCGGACAGCAACTCGCTCATTCGCAACCACCAGTTGATTCTGAATCCACGCGCAGACACTGGGCGCGGCCCGTCGCGCCCACTACGCTACCCGAACTTCTGCCCGCTCGGTCCCACGATGCCGCCTTCCTCTTTGCCTGCCGCTGACTTTGCCCCGGGCTGGTCGCGCGCGGCAGTGCTCGCGATTGCGTGCGCCGCGCTGATCGTCACCATCAGCATGGGCGTGCGGCAAAGTTTCGGCTTGTTCATGCAGCCGGTCGGCGCGGATTTCGGCTTCGGGCGCGAGTCCTTCGGCTTTGCAATCGCGCTGCAGAATCTGCTGTTCGGCCTGGTGCAACCATTTGTCGGTGCGCTCGCCGATCGCCACGGCGCGCGCCGCGTCGTGGTGGGCGGTGCGCTGATCTATGCACTTGGACTGGGACTGGCGGCGGCGTCGCAATCCTCGCTCGGCCTGCTGACCTCGCTGGGCCTGTTCGTCGGTGTCGGATTGAGCGGCACCACCTTCGTGGTGGTGATGTCGGCAGTCGGGCGCTGGGTGCGACCGGAGCAACGCAGTCTGGCGTTCGGACTGGTCACGGCGGGCGGTTCGTTCGGACAGTTCGCCGTGGTGCCGCTGGCGCAGGGCATGATTGCAACGCTGGGGTGGCGTGCGGCGATGTTGGGGCTGCTGTTGCTGGTGCTGGCCTCGATGCTGGCGGTGATCGGCCTGAAAGGCGAAGCGACGGCATCGCGCGATCGCCACGCCGACGCTGCGCCTGAGTCGCTCGGCGCGGTGCTGCGGCTGGCAGCCACGCATCGGCACTTCTGGTTGCTGAACTTCGGCTTCTTCGTCTGCGGGTTCCATATTGCCTTCGTTGCAACGCATTTCCCGGCGTATCTGGTGGACCGTGGCATTGGCGCGGGCGTCGGGGCCTTCGCGCTTGGGCTCGTCGGGCTGTTCAATATCGCGGGATCCTTCCTGTTCGGCGTCTGGGGCGGTCAGCATTCGCGCCCGATGTTGTTGGCGGCGCTGTACGGCGCACGCGCGCTGGTCATTGCCGTGTTTCTGCTGTTGCCGTTGAGTGCCGCATCCGCCCTGGTATTCGCCGCCGTGTTCGGCTTCCTCTGGTTGGGCACGGTGCCGCTCACCAGCGGCGCGGTTGCCTCAATGTTCGGAGTGCGCTATCTGTCCACCCTCTACGGCGTGGTCTTTCTCTGCCACCAGATCGGCAGTTTCCTGGGGGCCTGGCTTGCGGGCCGACTGTTCGACGCCACCGGCAGCTACGATGCGATCTGGCTGGCCAGCATCGCCCTTGGCGTGATCGCGGCGATCGCGAGCCTGATCACGCGCGACGAGACCGTGCCCGCGCGGACGCTGCGCGCGAGCCCGGCGGCCGCATGAAGTCGACGTCATTCAACTCGCGCCGATTGGCCCTCGTGGCGCTCGCGCTGATAATGCTCGGGTTGAGTTCGGCCTTGTGGTGGCAGTGGGGACCCAACATCTTCGTCGCAGGCCTGGGCAGCCTGATGTGTTGACGCCGCCCACTTATTGGAACCCAGATCATGCCGACCGCCCTCGCCCCGCTTGAACTCGCCGCGCGACTGCGCGAGCGCTGGTCGCCGGCCGTAATCGGCGAGGTGGACGACAACTACGTCAAAGTGGCGAAAGTACAGGGCACCTTCGGTTGGCATGCGCACGCCGACGAGGACGAATTGTTCTTCGTGCTGCAGGGTCACCTGCGGATCGAGATGGAAGCGGGCGCGGTGGACATCGGCGCCGGTGAACTTTACGTCGTGCCCAAGGGCGTGCGCCACAATCCGGTTGCCGAGCAGGAATGCCTGCTGCTGCTGTTCGAGCGCAAGTCGACCTTGCACAGCGGTGACAGTGTCAACCAACACACGCGTTCGATCGACGAACAAAGGAACGCCCTCGATCGTTTGGCTCCCTAGCCTAGAGCAGCGCTGAGCGGCGCTGAGCGGCGCTGAGCGGAGCAGCGTTGCACCGCTCAGCGGCGCAAGCTCTACGCCGTTGCCTCCGGCGCGCGATAGTTGTCCTGCATCGGATAACGCTGCGCGTACCAGGCGAACGCGAGCGCCGCGACGAAGGCGAACCCGGCGAAGAAGAACATCAGGAACGCGTTCTCGCTCAGGCCGGTGCTCGCGATCCGGGAGATGACCTCCGGGTTGCGCACGCTGGCGTTGGTCAGCAGCACCCAGAGGCTGCCGAAGGTGCTCGTCAGGTACCAGAACGCCATGATCACGCCTTTCATCGACTGGGTCGCCTGGCTATAGGCGAACTCCAGCGCGGTCGCTGACACCAATACTTCGCCAAAGGTCAGCAGCAGGTAGGGAACGCTCTGCCACGCCAGCGACACCTCGGCGCCACTGTCTATCCACAACTGCAACACGCCCGCGACGATCCACGACACGCCCGAGATCGCAATGCCCCAGCCCATTCGTCGCAGCGCGGTGACCTGGAATCCCCCGCGGCGCAGCGCGGGATAGAGCACTAGGTTGTTGAACGGAATCAGCAGCATCACGAGGAGCGGGTTCAGCGCCTGCATCTGCGCGGCCTCTTTGATCAACCAACTCGGCCACCACCATTGATCGTGCGGCATCACCATGGCATTGCCCTGGATGATCCAGGTCGAGGCCTTCTGGTCGAACAGCGACCAGAAGGGCGTCACCAGCGCGAACACGATCAGCACCCGCAGCACGCCACGCACGCCGTCGATGGCGCTGTCGGGATGACGTCCACGGGCGCGTTCGAGTTGCATCGAGGTGCCGACGCCGCCGAACGCGATCAAGGCACCCAGCCCCAGACAGGCGCTGACGACGAAGTTGAAGTCGCGTGGCCACCACGCCGGCGCGACCTTG
The DNA here is from genome assembly GCA_046590875.1 of Chiayiivirga sp. Classification (GTDB taxonomy): domain Bacteria; phylum Pseudomonadota; class Gammaproteobacteria; order Xanthomonadales; family Xanthomonadaceae; genus JALCLA01. The sequence goes on along the minus strand of JBKJTK010000008.1, from coordinate 3,825 downwards.
AGCAGCGAAAGGGTTCCGAATACGAGCAGGAACGACGCGATTGCGCCGCCGATCACGGCCAGGACATAGCCCGCTCGGCCCTCGCCGGGCGCCCGCGCCAATAGTGCCGTGCGCGACACGCTCAGGAACGAATGCGGATCCGGGCGCGAAGGCGGCACGTTGACGTATTGCTTGCGCCCCATCCAGAAAATCACGGTGGCGATGAACATCAATACGCCGGGTACGCCAAACGCGACCGCCGGCCCGAAATTGCGCAGCAGCAACGGGGCAAACAACGAAGCGAAAAACGAGCCGAAGTTGATGATCCAGTAGAACCCATCGAATACGAGTTTCGCCTTGTCCTTGTTGCTCTGGTCGAACTGGTCGCCGCAGAACGACACCACCAGCGGCTTGATCCCGCCCGATCCAAGCGCAATCAGGAACAGGCCGGTGTAGAAGCCCGAGCGGCTGTCCTCGAACATCGCCAGACAGGCGTGCCCGGCGCAGTAGATCAACGAGAACCACAACACCGTGTTGTACTTGCCGAAGAAGCGATCAGACAGCCAGCCACCCAACAGCGGAAAAAAGTACACGCCGATGACGAAGGTGTGGAAGACATCCTTGGAAGCGGCGTCGCGCGCGGCGCCTTCCGGCAAGTACTGCATCAGCACCGAGCTGATCAGGAACGGCACCAGGATGTTGCGCATGCCGTAGAAGCTGAAGCGCTCGCAGGCTTCGTTGCCGATGATGTAGGGGATCTGCCGCGGCATGCGCGCGGCGGGGGTGGCAGTTGACGACATCAGCGGGGGGCCTAGGGGCGCGAGAGAAACGAGACTTTAGATGGAGCGAGTCAGTTTACGTAACCCGCCAACACGAATAGCGCCAGCACCGCCAACCATAGCAGCAGGATTCGCCAAGCCAGGCTCATCGCGTCCTTGAGCGCGGGCAAGGCAGGTGCGGGGGGAGGAGGTGCATCGACGGCATAGGCATCGTCGCGTTCTTCGGCCAGTTCGCAATCCACGCTGGCCTTGGCGGCGGCTCCGAGAAACCCCGTGTCGAGCGCGAACCAGCGCTGGCCGCGTTCGGCATGCCAACCGCGCCATGCGGTCGCCACCGCGTCGAAGTTCGCCGCCAGGGCGAGACCGAGCGTCATCAGCTGCGCCACCGGCCAGTCGAGAATGAGCTTGAGGCGGCCGTAGGTGTCGCCGTGTTCGGTCGGCAGCACGGCGGCATGGGTGCGAGTGGCGCCCAGCTGCGCGAGGCGATACAGCACCGCACCGAACGGTCCCAGCAGCACGAACCAGAACAACACGCCAAACCAGCGTTCGAGCGCGCCCTGGAACACGCCTTCGACCAGGGTCGGGGCATCCAGCTTGGCCTCGTGCTCGGCGCCGAGCAAGGCGCCCGCAGCGACCCGACGCTGTTCGGCATCGCCGGCCTCGATAATCGCCTCCACATCCAGATCGAGATCACGCGGACCCCAGCAGTAGAACAACACGATCACCGCGAAGGCGAAACCGGGTAGGCCGTACCAGTGTTCGTCAAACCCGGCTTGCAGCAAACCAACGACGAGCAGAGGCAGGCCGAGACTGAGCAGAATGCCGGCGCCGCTGGCATGGAACCCCTGCGAGCCCAGCCGCGTGCCGAGCTCGCGGAGCCAGACGGTAAACCATTCATGACGCCGCAGCTGCGCCAGTTGCGGCACGGTGTGCCCGAGCACGAGGGCAAGGATCACGGCGATCAGGACAGCGGACATGCGTGGCGCTCGCGACGGATTCCTGCGCAGAGTTTAGCAGGCCGCGATGCGCACTCCGACGCCGGTCACCGCTCGCGCAGATCGGCGACGGCCGCCACGCCCAACACGTCTTCCAGCCAGTCCTCGACCAACCGGCGCGAGACCGAGATCGCTGGCGGCAGGCCGAATTCCCCACGCTGCACCGCGGCGATCAGCTCGGCCGCCTCGAACCAGCGCGCGTCCTCCAACTCGTCGCCGAGATGAATCGCGGTGTCGGTCGCGACCGCACGGAATCCGACCATCAGCGCACCCGGGAACGGCCATGGCTGCGAGGATTGATAAACGCAGGCCCCCACCCGCACCCCGGCTTCTTCGCGCACCTCGCGACGCACGGCGTCTTCCAGCGTTTCGCCGGGTTCGACGAAACCCGCTAGGGTGGAATAGCGACCCGGTGGCCAGCCCGGCTGGCGGCCGAGCAGGCAACGACGGCCGTCGGTGACGATCACGATAATCGCCGCATCGGTGCGCGGAAACTGATCGAGACCGCAGTCCGGGTTGCTGCAACGCGCGCAATGGCCGGCGCGTATCAAGGCCGTTGCGGCACCGCATGCCCCGCAAAACCGTGCCCGCGATTGCCACAGCAGCAGCGCCTTGGCATAGGCGAACAGGCCGCTGTCGAACGCGCTCCAGCCCGCCGCCGCCTCACGCAAACCGACCCAGGTGGCATCGGCCGGCCGCTGCGCCTCCGGCCAGGCCGCGGCCGGCAGCGCGAACCAGGACTGGCCATCCTGCACTCCGAGGAAACTGGCGGCTGCGAAAGCGTTGTCATCGAGATCGCTCGCGCGCATCGGTGCCAAGGCATCAGCGTGCGCGAGGGCGCGCCCCTCGACATCGAGGATCGCGATGCGCGCGTCGCGCCAGGTTGCGCGCACGCGCTCAGCATCGGCGCGCCATTCGTCGCGGCGGTCGAGCGTCAGGCCGGCAAAACGGTTGCGCAGGCTGCGTTCGGGCGTGGGCTCCACATCGCCCTCAGGCGCTCCCGGCTCCCGGCCCCCGCGGCATTCGGGCTTCCTGCCCTCAGACCGCAAACGACGACCCGCAGCCGCAGGTGGTCTTGGCGTTGGGATTGCGGATCACGAACTGGGCGCCATGCAGGCTCTCGCTGTAATCCACTTCCGCGCCCAGCAGGTATTGCAGGCTCAAGGGATCGACCAGCAAGGTAACGCCATCGCGTTGCATCGCGACATCGTCCTCGGCCTGATTCTCGTCGAACTCGAAGCCGTACTGGAAACCCGAGCAGCCGCCGCCGGAGATGTACACCCGCAGCTTGAGGTCGGCATTGCCTTCCTCGCGGATCAACTCGCCGACCTTGGCTGCCGCGGCGGCGGTGAAGATCAGCGGCTGTTGCAACTGCTGGTAGGTCGGGGCGAGGGTCATGCGCGTGCGTACGGCGGGGATCTGCCGATAGAGATGCGGGCGGGAGTGATGCGACTCAAGCCGCGACTTCCTTCAGATCCTTTACCGCCTCAGGTTTGTTTACCACCTCAGGTTTGGAGAGCTGTTTGGGCGCGGTCTCGCCGTGGATCAGGCGGCCCGTGAGCATCGCGCCGGCCGCCATCTGCACCACTTGATAGTAGATATTGCCCTGCACCCGGGCATTCGCGGACAGTTCGATTCGACCGGTAGCATACACATCGCCGCGTAGTTGCCCATTCACGATCACATGCGGCGCATGTACCTCGCCCTCGATCACGCCCTTGTCCGCCAGCGTGACGACGGCATCCGGACAGCCCTCGTCGGCGATAACCGCGCCCTGGATCGTACCCTCGACGTAAAGGCCGCCGCTGAAATGCACATCGCCGCGGATCACCACGCGCGGGCCAATCAGGGTTTCAACGCCACCGCCGGAGGAACGCACATGTTTGGTTTTTTCGTTGCTGCCGAACATCTCAGGACACTCCTGCTTGGGTGACCTGCCAGGGAAAGACCTGCTCGCTCTGGCGGCCATCGGATTTCATTTGCACCCGCACCCGGTGCGGGGTGAAGCCGGGCGGCAGCATCACGCTGCCTTCCAGTTGCTGGAAATACTTGAACGAAAATCCCTGCGGCGC
>JBKJTK010000447.1:0-16890 GCA_046590875.1 Chiayiivirga sp. | reverse complement strand
TCGCGTACGAAGACGCGCGTGCCGCTGCCTGTGCCGAGGTTGCTGGCAAACGATCGGAAGGACACGAAGCGGCCGTTGGGCGAAATCGCGCCGAGTTCCGATTGATTGTTCGCGATGTCACCATTGCTCGCGCGGCTGGCGACCTCGGTGCTGTTCAACGCGACGTCGCGCACATAGACCAGGCCCAGATTGCTGCCTACCCCGGCGACGATATTGCCGGAGGTGCTTTGGAAAACCACGAAGCGGCCATCGGCCGAGATGGAGTGCGAGGTCGAGCTCAGCGTTCCCGCCGCAGGAAAATCGCCATCGGTTTCAACCGACACGACTTCGATGCTGCCGTCGTCGAGATTCTTGATGAACACATCTTCGGTGTCCGGGCGGTCGCCCGCCACGAGATTGGACGCATTGGAGCGGAACGCCACGAAGCGTCCGTCGCCTGAGATCGAAGGCTCTTCGGCCTGTCCTCCGGTGCCGGAGTTCGCCGCCGCACCCGCGCCACTCGCGCTCACCAGCTTCAATTCGCCGCTGAGGCGGTCCTTCCGTACGACTTGCTCACCCGACGTCGGAACCGCGAATCCCAGATTGCCGGACTGGGTGAAGAAGGCGATGTAGCGGCCATCGTGGGACGCGACGGGCTGGAAGTTGTTGCCGCTGAGCGCGTCGCCGGCGCTGTTGCGCGCCACGTTCTCTATCGAATTTGCCACCAGGTCGGCCACGATGATCTTGCTACCCATCGGGCTGCCTGGAATCCAGTTGTCGGCACTGCTGGCGAACACGAATACCTTGCCATCGGCCGACACATCGACCTCGTTGGACGCGGCATGGGCCTCAACTTCCGGAACCAGCGGCGTGATGCGGCCGAACAGGAGTTCGGCCGAGGCCGGTGAGGTCACGGCAGCCAGACACTGGGCAAGGATCAAGGCAGGGAGGCGGGTGCGCATGGCAAGTTCCGTGAGAGGGACACTGCTCTCATACGCAGCTTCGGGTCGGAACCTGCAACGCAAACTTTCGCAGCCGGATCAGGCGCTGCGCACCGGGCGTTGGGTGAGGGTCATCTCGGCACTGAACGGTACGCCGGCGCGCAGACCGGCGATCGCCACCTTGCTGCCCGGCGCCAGCGCGGCTTCGCGGTCGCGTAGGTCGGATTGGTCGACGATGTCCTGCCCATCAAGCTGCAGCAACAAGTCGCCGGGTTGCAGACCGGCGAGGTCGGCCGGACCGCCACTGTAGACCTGGGTCAAGGCCACGCCGCGCGCGGTGCCGGCGGGCAGGCCGCCGGGCAGGATCGGCGCGTCCCCGTATTCGGCGCCGAGCCAGCCGCGAATCACCACGCCGTGGTCGACGATCTGGTCGAAGACCGCCTTGGCGGTGGCCGTCGGGATCGCGAAGCCGATACCTTCGGCCCCCGCGGCCGCACGGCCGAGCACGAAGGTGTTGATGCCGATCAACTCCCCCTTCGCATCTACCAGTGCGCCACCCGAATTGCCTTCATTGATCGCGGCGTCGGTCTGGATGAAGTCTTCGTAGATGGGAAGGTTGAGCGGGTTGCGGCCCAGCCCCGAAACGATGCCTTGGGTCACGGTCTGGCCAAGGCCGAACGGATTGCCGATCGCCAGCACCACATCGCCGACGCGCAGGCTGGGTCGTTCGCCCAACGGCATCGCCGGCAGGTTGTTGCCGTCGATCTTGAGCACCGCCAGATCGGTCTCGCGATCCGTGCCCACGATGCGGGCGCGGGTGACGCGGCCGTCCCAGAGCACGGTCTGAATCTCATCGGCACCCGCCACGACGTGGTGGTTGGTGACGATGTAGCCGTCAGCGCCGACGATCACGCCCGAACCTTGTGCGCGTTGCAGGCGCTGCCTTAGCGGGCCCAAGGTGATGCCGGTAAAGCGCTGCAAGGTCGGGTTGGGTATCAGATAGGGGCGTTCGGTCACCACTTTGGCGACGTAGATGCTCACCACCGAGGGTGCCGCACGGCCGACCGCATCGGCGTAGGAAATCGCCGGAGCGGTCGCGACGGTAGCCGTCGCACTCCCATTTGGAGTGGCTTCAAACCCCAGCCGGACGCGCAGTTTGTCGCCAATCCCAGGGACGACCAGGGTCACGACGAAGGCCGCTGCAAGCCCGACGACGGCGCTTTGCAGCAGGAAGGTGAGGGTGCGGGACAGAGGTGGCATCGGCGGGCGGGAAAGGAGTCGCGGTTATTGTGGCATGCGTTGTCGCTGCGTTAAGCGTTCCGTTAAACTAGCGCACTTTGCGGTCCGGACAACGGCCGCAAGTCACGCTCCGGACCGAGGTTTGGCGTGATTCAGCAAATTCTCATTCTCGTGCGGAGAGCCGGATGGCTAACCAAGACGTCAACCCAGGTCGCCGCCGCTTCCTGACCGTGACCACGGCCGTGGTCGGCGGTGCCGGCGCGGTGGTGGCGGCAGTTCCCTTTATCAAATCGTGGCAGCCGAGCGCGCGTGCGCAAGTCGCCGGTGCGCCGGTGACGGAGGACATCAGCAAGCTCGAAGTCGGCCAGAAAACGACAGTGCAGTGGCGCGGTCAGCCAGTCTGGATCTTTCGTCGCGCTCCGGAAATGCTGGCCGCATTGCCCGCGCAGGACAGCCGCCTGCGGGACCCCAACTCGGAAAATCTCGATCAGCAGCCGGAATACGCGCAGAACGCGCATCGGTCTATCAGGCCCGAGATCGCGGTCCTGGTCGGCACCTGTACGCACTTGGGCTGCGTGCCGACGTTCAAACCCGAGCTCGAGCCACAGCCGTTCGATGCCGAATGGAAGGGAGGCTTCTATTGCCCCTGCCACAACTCGCGCTTCGACCTTGCGGGTCGCGTCTACCAGGGAGTACCTGCGCCGACCAACCTCAAGGTGCCGCCCTACCGTTTCATCGATGACAATCACATCGAGATCGGCGTGAATCCCGAAGGAGCCGCGTGATGGCAAACCTTATCGCGCGGACAGTGACTGGCGTGCAGGACTGGGTCAACGAGCGCACGCCGGGCATGATGCCGGCGTATCGCAAGCACATGACCGAGTACTACGCGCCGAAGAATTTCAACTTCTGGTACTACTTTGGCTCGCTCGCGCTGCTGGTACTGGTCAACCAGATCGTCACGGGAATCTTCCTGACGATGCACTACAAGCCGAGCGCCGCCGAGGCCTTCGCCTCGGTCGAGTACATCATGCGCGACGTAGAGTGGGGCTGGCTGATCCGCTACATGCACAGCACCGGTGCCTCGCTGTTCTTCGTCGTGGTCTACCTGCACATGTTCCGCGGTCTGATCTACGGCAGCTACCAGAAGCCGCGCGAGCTGGTCTGGGTGCTGGGGATGTTCATCTTCCTCACCCTGATGGCTGAGGCCTTCATGGGCTATGTGTTGCCCTGGGGCCAGATGAGCTACTGGGGCGCGCAGGTGATCATCAACCTGTTCGGCGCGATTCCCTTCGTGGGCGAAGCGCTTACCGAATGGATCCGTGGCGATTACCTGGTCTCCGACGCCACCCTAAATCGTTTCTTCGCGCTGCACGTGATCGCACTGCCGCTGGTTATCCTGCTGCTGGTGGTGCTGCACCTCGGTGCTTTGCATGAGGTCGGTTCCAACAACCCGGACGGCGTCGACATCAAGAAGGTCAAGGACAAGGCCACCGGCATTCCCAAGGATGGCATTCCTTTCCATCCGTACTACACGGTGAAAGACCTGTTCGGGACCGGCTTTTTCCTCATCGTCGCGGCCTTCATCCTGTTCTTTGAGCCGACCTTCGGCGGTCTGTTCCTCGAACACGACAATTTCAACATCGCCGATCCGCTGGTGACGCCGGAGCACATCAAGCCGGTGTGGTACTTCACGCCCTATTACGCGATGCTGCGCGCGGTGCCCGACAAGCTCTTCGGCGTGATCGTGATGGGGGGCGCGACGCTGATCCTGTTCGGGTTGCCGTGGCTGGACCGCAGCCCGGTCAAGTCGATCCGTTACCGTCCGCTGCTGCACAAGCTGATCCTCGCGGGCTTCGTGGTCTCCTTCGTGACCCTGGGCTGGCTCGGCCTGCAGGCTGGCAGCACGACGCAGACGATGGTCGCGCGCATTTTCACCATGTACTACTTTGGGTTCTTCATCACCATGCCGATCTGGAGCCGCATGGGCTCCTTCAAGCCGGTGCCCGAGCGGGTGACCACGCATGACTAAGCGTTCGTTCAAGTACGTGCTGGCGCGCCTGCCGGGGTTGTCGGCCCTGCTGCTGACGTTGGCAACGGCGCCAGCGTTCGCCTCCGGCGGTTCGGCGCTGCAGTCCAGCTACAGCAACATCTCCGACCAGGCCTCGCTGCAGCGCGGTGCGGCCTTGTTCACCAACTACTGCTCGGGTTGCCATTCCCTGGGCATGCAGCGTTACTCGCGTATGGCGGCCGATCTGGGCCTGAGCGAAGCGCAGGTGATGGGTAACCTGAACTTCGGCAGCGCCAAGTTCGGCGAGCAGATGAAGATTGCGATGGACCCCGCCGACGCCACGGCATGGTTCGGCAAGGCGCCGCCAGATCTATCCCTGGTGGCCCGCAACAAACCCGGCGGGCCGGACTGGACCTACACCTTCCTCAAATCCTTCTACGTCGACGAAAGCCGTCCCAGCGGCTGGAACAACACCTTGTTGCCCGGTGCCAGCATGCCCAACGTGCTTTGGGAGCTGCAGGGCAGCCAGCGTCCGATCTACGGCGAGCACGCCGGGGCCGGCCTGGCGCACATCGAGAAACTGGAAATGGCCGTCCCGGGACAACTCGACCCCGAGCAATTCGATCGGGCCGCGCGCGACATCACCGCTTTCCTGCATTATGTGGGCGAGCCTTCGGCCCTGCAGCGTGAGTCGATCGGGCTGTGGGTCATCCTTTTTCTGGCCGCTTTTACGCTGTTGGCGTACGTGCTGAAGACGGAATATTGGAAAGACGTGCATTGAGCCTGTCGCCCGCCGCCCCGGTGCGACGGGTTTCCGGCAACCCGGGGCGCAATGAGGGGATGGGGAGACACCGCCGATGATGGCCGCCAGTCCGCGTATACGTAATGCCCTGACCCTGTTTTCCGCCCGTGATTGCGTGGTCTGCCATCGGGTGAGGCTGGTGTTGGCGGCCAAGGGCGTGACCTACGAACTGATCCCGGTCGACCCGGCCAACCCGCCGGAAGACCTGGTCGATCTCAACCCCTACCACTCGGTCCCGACGCTTGTTGATAGAGACCTGGTCCTGTACGCGGCTTCCGTGGTGACCGAGTATCTTGATGAACGATACCCCCATCCGCCGCTGATGCCGGTGGACCCGCTTTCGCGCGCGCGGCTGCGCCTGGCGATGCTGCGGCTGGAACACGAATGGGTGCCGCATGTGCAGTCCATCCAGCACGGCAACAAGACCCAGGCCGACGCCGGGCGCAAACGTCTGAAGGAGTTGCTGCTGGCGTCCTTGCCGCTGTTCAAGGCCTCGAAGTTCTTCCTCAATCCCGAAATGAGCTTGGCTGACTGCGCACTCGCGCCGATCATCTGGCGCTTGCCGGTCCTGGGCGTTCAGTTGCCGAAGGAAGCCAAGTTGATCGACGACTACGGCCAGCGTATTTTCCGCCACCCCGGCTTTGCACGCAGTCTCACCGCGGAAGAAAAGGCGTTGCGCGAGCTGCCCGCATGAGTGCAGGCAAACCGGCCGGGATGAGCTCCAACCGGCCGTACCTGATCCGCGCGATGCACGAGTGGATCGGCGACAACGGCATGACGCCATATCTGCTGGTCGATGCTGCGTTTCCCGGCGTGCAGGTGCCGGTGCAGGCGGTAAAAGACGGCAAGGTGGTGCTGAATGTGGCCCCGCGCGCGGTGGCTAAGCTGGAACTTGGAAACCAGTTCATCCGTTTCCAGGCGCGATTTTCCGGCGTCAGCCAGAGCGTCGAACTCCCGATCGCAGCGGTGCAGGCGATCTACGCGCAGGAAACCGGCCAAGGCATGATGTTGCCGCAGGACGGCGAGACCGCCGGCCCCGATCCGACACCCGTGGGGGGCGGGGGCGGCGAGGCGCCGAAGAAGGTCTCGCACTTGCGAGTGATCAAGTAGCGCGGCTTTTCCTTCTCCCCTCGATCGCAGGAAAAGCGACAGGCTTCGTCAAAGAGTGGCCAATCCGCTTCGCTACGGCAGGGACTCGCGCTGCGGCTGACTGATCCACTGCAACTCCCTCCCCAGCAAGGCAAGACCACCGTGATGGCGATCATCTCCTTGCCACGAATAGTCGAAACGGTAATGACGCAGCACCCGCAACCAGCCATCGGGGGCTCGACGCAGCGCGATCTTGGTCAGTGCCACACTCTGGTCCAGCCATTGCACGCCGGCGGCAGCGCAGGCTTCGCGCCCATGGCGGCTGGCCAGTTCGGCCGCGGCCCGGGTTTCGGACCAGACCAGGGCCAGCAGGCCGAACGCGATCAGGACTAGCAGGGGCGTCAGCATCGGAGGGAATTCAGCATCGGGGATCGGTGGCGGCAGCGGTGGAAAGTTTGCCTGATCTGGGGGCGAGGCGTATCGCGCACAATGTGGGTGCTGGCTTTGGCTAGAATGCGGTTCTAGCGACACAAGGGGCGGGCGTGGTCAACATTCCGGGCTACAGCGTCAGCGGCGAGATCGGTCGCGGCGGAATGGCGGTGGTGTATCGCGCGCGGCAGGTGCTGCTCGATCGTGAGGTCGCGCTCAAGGTGCTCAATCCGCAACTGGCGCAGGACCCGGTCTACGCCCAGCGTTTCCTGCAGGAAGCGCGCATGTTGGCCGCACTCGGCCATCCGCATATCGTGCCGGTGTACGACGTCGGGGTGACGCCGGCGGGCCTGCATTATTTTTCCATGCAGTTGTTCGACGGCGGCGATTTCGGCCGCAAGCTGCGTGAGGGCATCGACGAGACCGAACTGGTGCGTGTGCTGCTGGCGGTGGCGCAGGCGCTCGGCTTCGCGCATACGCGTGGCTACATCCACCGCGACGTGACGCCGGCCAACATCCTGTTCGCCGAGCACGACCGGCCGGTGCTGACCGATTTCGGCATCGCGCGTGCGCTGGCCGCCACCTCGCGCATCACCGCGTCGGGTTTGAGCATCGGCACCAGCCACTACATGAGCCCCGAACAAGCGCGCGGGTTGGAAGTCGACCGGCGCTCGGACATCTACAGCCTCGGCGTGTTGTTGTTCGAGGCGCTTGCCGGTAAGCCGCCGTTCGATGGGAACGATGGCTTCGCCGTGGCATACGCGCACGTGCATGAACCCGTGCCGCGCTTGCCGGAAGGCATGGAGCGCTGGCAGGCACTGATCGATCGCGCGATGGCGAAGTCGCCCGACGAACGTTACGACGATTGCGCCGCGTTCATCGAAGGCCTGCGCCACACCGCGCCGAACGAATTCGCGGCGGTGATGAAGAAGGATGGAGTCGCGGCGCTTGCCCCGACGGCATCTGCCGCACCGCCAGCCAAGGCGGCTGCAAAGGTCGCCGCGGCGGCGTCGAAGTCCAAACCGAAGGCGCACGTGCCGGCGCCGGATGCGACACCGCTCGGCGTTAACAGAATCCCGACGCAACGGCCGAGCCGATTGCCGTTGTATATCGCTGCCGGGCTGGTCGTGGTCGGGGCGGGGCTGATCGGTGCATTCTGGCTCAGCTCTGCCGACCCTCCGGCCGTCGCGAACGCGGCGCGCGCGACGTCGGTTGCACCGACGCCGGGCGCGGTCGCATCGACGGCGACCGCGGTAACGACGCCCCCCGCGTCGGGTGTCACCCCCGGCGGCATTGCAATTCCTTCCGATACCGAGAGCCTTACCGACCTAGAACGCGTCAACGCCGACATCGCCACCGCGCAGGCGATCGCGCTGGGCGAAATGCCGACGGTGGAGGACCCCGTGATCAAGCTGCTTTCGATGGGTCGCGCGAATCTGGCCGCGCGACGGCTGGGTTCGCCTGCGGGGAACAATGCACTGGATCGGTACAAACTCGCGTTGCGGATAGAACCCGGCAACGCCGACGCCAAGGCCGGTATCGCCGCCGTGGCTCAGGCTTATGTTGAACTTGCCGCCAAGCAGGATCGCGAGGCAGCGTTCGAACTGTGGCTGGACTATCTTGTCCGCGCCGAGACCATCGCGCGTGAGCACCAGGCCACGGTGCCGCTCGCGGCTGCAATGGCACTACGCAGCGGCTACGTCGACGAATTGCTCAAGCGCGGCGCGGAGGCCATCGTTGGTTGGGAACGCGACGAGGCGATCGCGCTGCATCAGCGAGCGCTGCTGCTGCTGCCGGCATCGGAAGCCGCAAAACGTGGCCTGCGCGCGGCCGAGCAGGTCGGACAGGCCGGCTACGTGTTCCGGGACGGCACGGTGCAGAGCCAGGCCCCCGAGATGATCGTCGTCGGGAAGTTCGCGCTGGCGCGGCACGAGGCCAGCGTCGGCGAGTTTCGTGCCTACTGGCGCGATGCGGGACAGAAGAAATTCGGCGCCAACCAGCCGATCTGCCGCGATCGCGAGTCGTTCTCGATCTTCCGCTCATCACGCAAACGCAGCTGGCAAGAGCCGGGCTTTGAGCAGTCCGATCGGCATCCGGTGGTGTGCGTGACCCCGGCCATGGCCGAGGACTACGCGCGCTGGTTCGGCGCGCGCAGCGGAAAAACCTACCGTATGCCAAGCGCGGCCGAGTGGCGCGTGGCCGGGTCGGTCGCGTTCCCGGCCAACTGCGCGGGCAATGTGCGCGATGCCGCCTTCCAGAAGGCCTTCGGCGGACGCGAGGGCGTCACCTGCTCCGACGGCCACGCCGCGACCGCGCCGGTGGCGCGTTTTGCCGCGCGAAAACCCGGCCTATATGATGTCGACGGCAACGTGCGCGAATGGGTCACCGATTGCGAGGCCGGTAACTGCAAGCAGCGCCTGGCGCTGGGCGCAAGCTGGCTGTCGCTGGCCGGCGATCCGACCGCGTCGGGCTACCCTGCCGACACCGGTTTCAATACCATCGGGTTCCGTGTCCTGCGCGAACTCGAGTAAAAGAGCCCGATCCAGAAAGTTGGACGGGATCACCGCTACCATGAGGTTTGAATGAAGCTGCTTTTCCCCAACGGCGAGCACGCGCAAATCCTGCTCAGCCCCGGCGTCAACCGCATCGGCAACGCCGCCGACGCTCAAGTGGTGCTGACCCAGACCGGCGTCGCCGCTCGCCATTGCGAGATCCAGATGCAGGGTGATCACGCGACCCTGGTCGTTGTGGCGGTCGAGAACCCCACCACCGTAAATGGACGCCCGGCCACCGGCACGTTGACGGTGCGACAAGGCGACCTGCTCGGCATCGGACCCGTACAGGTGCGCCTGGTGGCGGTGGAAAAAGTGGTCGCCACGGTGCAGCGCGCGGTCGCGGTCGACGATACCGGCAGCACCCGGGTGCGCTTGGCGGTGCCGCGTTTTGTGTTGCGCGGAGTCTCCGGCGCGGCTTTCGGCAAGACCTACCCGGTACCCGGTCTGGCGGTGATCGGTCGGCAACAGGATTGCGACATCTCGGTGCCGAGCGAGGAGATCTCGCGCCGCCACGCGCAGGTCAAACCGACGGCCGATGGCCTGCTGGTGGAAGATTTGGGCTCGGCGAACGGTACCTTTATCAACGGCAAGCGGGTGCAGACGGGACTGATGCGGCCAGGCGAAGAGTTGCGCCTGGACACGATCCGTTTTCTGCTGGTGGCGCCGGGGATGGAGATGCCTTCCGGCCAGCATCGCGCACCGGCGGTACCGAGCCCGACGCGCAGCTCCCGCAATGCGCGCACCGCGGTCTTGATCGGCATCATGTTCGCCGTCGCGGCGATTGCCGTGGCGGGCTGGTATTTCCTGCGCTGACGGGTTGCGGGATGAAAGCTGCTGATCTGCTCTCAGCCTGACAAGCGCATCGACAGGTCGATCGCGCGCACGTGTTTGGTGAGTGCGCCGACAGAAATGAAATCCACGCCGGTCATCGCGTAGCTGCGCACCGTGTCGAGGCTGACGCCGCCGGACACTTCCAGCGGCATGCGGCCGGCCGCGAGGCGCACCGCCTCGCGCATCATCTCGATGGTGAAGTCGTCGATCAGCACGCGGTCGACGCCAGCGGCGATCGCCTGCGTCAACTCGTCCAGTGACTCGACCTCGCAGATCAGCGGGAGTGCCGGGTGCAATCGGCGCGCCGCAGCGACAGCGGACGCGATCGAACCGGCCGCGAGGATGTGGTTCTCCTTAAGCATCACCGCGTCGAACAAGCCGATGCGGTGATTGACGCCGCCGCCGGCGCGCACGGCGTACTTCTGCGCCAGCCGCAGGCCGGGAATGGTTTTGCGGGTATCGAGAATGCGCGCGCGCGTGCCCCGCACGGCATCGACGAACGCGGCAGTGACGGTGGCGGTCGCCGACAGCAGTTGCAGGAAATTCAGCGCGCTGCGTTCGGCGCTGACCAGCGCGCGCGTCTTGCCCACAAGTTCGCACAGCACGGTGTCGGGGGCAACGGGTTCGCCTTCCGCGACGTTCCACACGATCCGAACCCCGGCGTCGAGGGCGCGGAAACTGGCATCGAACCAGGGCCGTCCCGCAATCACCGCGGCCTCGCGGCAGCGGATGCTCGCGTGCGCGTTGATGTCGGGCAGCAGCTCGGCGGTAGCGTCGCCGCGACCGAGATCCTCCGCCAGCGTCCGCGCCACGTCGACCGCGATCTGCGATTCCGGCGGTGGAATCAGGGCCTGGGGATCGGGCATGCGATCAGGCCGGCAGGAGATCAGGCGGAGGTGCGCTGTGGCGGCGATTGCGGCCGCAACTGGCTCAGCAGGGTTTGCAGCGCGCGCTGCAACAGGCGGGAGTTTTCCAGGATGCGCGTGAGGCCGCTTTCGATTTCTTCAGCCAAGCGCTCCGGCGCGATCTCGTCCACCCGCATCCCGTTGCGATTGACGAACAAACAGCGGCCGGTAAAGGGACTGCTCCAGCTCAGCTTGGCGCGTTCGTGGCTGCGATGGCTGTTTGCGCCGAACTCGAACCAGGTCCCGGGCGGCAGGGTGCGCAGTCGCGCCAGCAGGCTGGCATCGATCTCCTCGCTGGCGGGCTGATCCTCCAACTCGTGCTCGGCCCATTGCTGGCTGAAATCCGCGGTACCGAGCTTGGGATCGATCTCGTAGAGAAACGCCGGCGCCGTCGCATGGCGCCGCAAGGACGCGATGAACTGGCGCAGTTCGCCTGCCAAGCGTTCGATTTCGCGATCGTGATAGGCGACGCACGAGAGTCCGTGGCGCAGGTCGTCTTCCAGTTCCTCCTCGTCGTCGCGCAGGCGAGCATCGTCGTTGCTGGTGTTGCCGTGTTCGTCGCACCACAGCAATTCGTCCACGAACTCGAACGCGACACGATAGGACTCGCCGCTCTCGCCCTGTCCCAGCCACAACAGCACCAGATAGTTGGCCCAGGGTCCGCGCAGCAACTGTCGTATCCACGGCAGGGGGGCGTAGCGTGACAAGCGCCGCTCCAGCATCGCCGCGACCCGGCTGCGCGCGATGCGCAGGCGCTCGCGACCCAGCGCCGTCTCGACCGCTCGTTGCTCGGCGAGTTCGGCGCGATGACGACCCAGTTGGAGATGGCTCTGCAATTCCAGGATCGCGCGCTCGAACGGTGCGCGCCCGGCTTCGTGCGGTTGCATCAGCACCTCGACGGTTTGCCTGATGCGTTCGAGCACTTGCCCCTCGGGATCGGTCGACGGGGTCCAGCCCAACGCGAGTTCGCCTAGCTCGTCGATCAACTGCCGCGCCGGATGGTCCACCGCCTGCAGCAGGTCGGGGTCGCTCAATGCCGCCTTGAGGAAAGGAACCTGCAGACGCGCGATCAGCGGTTGCATCGGTTCCGGAAGGTTGGGATCGTGACGCACGAAGTCGAACACCAAGCCGACCAGGTCCACCGTATTCTCGTCGCGCGCGGCTAGCGACGCCCGGCCGTCGTTGCCGATACGCCGCGAGGCGGCGAGCAATTCGGCTTTCAGCTGCCGCGGCTCGTCGTCGAAGTGCTGCAGGCGATCCAGCGCGGCCAGCACCCGTTCGGGTGGCAGCACGGTATCAACCTGGTTCGCCGCCGAGGTGGTTGGAACGATGGGCACGATGGTTGAAGCCGCATGCTGGGCCGCGAGCAACAGACGCAAGTCGCGCAGCAATTGATGTATTGCCGGGGGTTCGCCGACGTACTCTTGCCGTGCAGCGGATAAGGGTCCCGTGGCATGCGTCGGCCCTGAGGGCAGGCCAGCCACGGGTGCGCGCGTGATCGCGGCCGCCCGTGGTGCGCGAGGCGTCGGGTGCGAAGTCGATGTCGGGGTACTGGCGCGCCGCGGTGGCGGGGTGATCGCCGGCAGTACGCCGGCGGCGATCAACTCGCGATTGAGTTCGGCGTAGATCGATTCGAGTGCGTCTAGAACATGGTTCCCAAACAAGGTGTAGGCGACCAGTCGGATCTCGATGCCCACGTCCAGCGGTCGGCAGGCGGCGCGAAACGCGTTGCCGAGCGCCTGCGGTGCGAGTCGGGGTGAGTCCGACGGCAGCCGCATCACGTTCAGCAGCAACGCCAGGCGGCGGTCGAGCGCGTCGAGCGCTGGCGCCAGGCGCGCGGCGGTGCGGGCAGCGAGCGCCGACAGTGCCATCGTTTCTTCCAGCTCGTCGTTCGCGACGAGGGATAGTGACGACACTTGCAACGTCGACGCGGGTATCGCGGGACGCAAGTTGCTGGCCACGGCTTCAAGAAAATCACGCTCGATGTCGCTGCGCTTGCGTCGGCATTCACGCAGGCCATCGAAGAACGCATGCTGGTGTGCGCTGATGCGGCTGCGCTCGGCGAGGTCGAACAAGCGTAGGTCGAGTTCGTCGAACAACGCCTGCAACGGCGGTACCAGACGCTCGCGCAGCCGGCGTTGCAGCTGGGCCAGGATGCGGTCACGCTCGGCCTGCTCAGCAATCACCGACGCTCTCCGCGCGGTCGTTCACGGCAACGCCGCCTCCCATCATGCGGCGTGGGGATGGCGACGTCGTCGCTCACGCTGGAAAGCCTTCGATCTGGCGGGTGGCGACGGCCTGATCGGTCAGCATCACCGGAATGCCGTCGTCGATGCGATACACGGTACGGCCATCGCGCGTGATCAGTCCGGCGACAAGCCGCTGCGTCACGGGGGCGCCGTCGGCGCTCACCAAGCGTCTGGCATCGATCGCGCGGTTCAGGGCTTCAAGCTGGGTTGAGGAGAGGATTCCCAGCGGCTGTTTGCTCGCCGGGCAGCACAGGATGTCGAGCAAGCGTTTATTGAGGGCCATCGGCACGAAGTCTGTCACATTCACCGGCGATCCTGCCAAGGAACCGTTGCGACTACAATACCGTTTTGCCGCTGGCCCCGCGCATGAGTGCAGATCCCCGCTCCGATTCAGCGCCGTCCGATTCCGCCCGGTCCCATTCAACCCCAACGGTGCCCCGCGTCGGCGTGGTCATGGGATCGCGTTCGGATTGGGATACGTTGCAGCACGCCGTGAGTCGGCTCGAAGCGCTCGGCATCGCGCATGAAGTGCGTATCGTCTCCGCGCATCGCACCCCCGACCTGTTGTTCGACTACGCCGCGCAGGCCGAGTCGCGCGGATTGCGCGCGATCATCGCCGGCGCCGGCGGGGCCGCCCATCTGCCCGGCATGTTGGCGGCGAAGACCGTGGTGCCGGTGTTGGGCGTGCCGGTGCAGTCGAAGGCGCTGAACGGGCTCGATTCGCTGCTCTCGATCGTACAGATGCCCGCGGGCGTGCCGGTGGCGACGTTTGCGATCGGTGCGGCGGGTGCGGCGAATGCGGCGTTGTTCGCCGCTGCCATCCTGGCGCACGACGATGCGACGTTGAGCAAAGCGCTCGCCGCGTATCGCAACAAACAAACGCAGGACGTGCTCGATCAGCCGGACCCGCGACTGCCGTGACGGGCTTGCCATGACTCGCTTGCCATGACCACGGTCGGCATCCTCGGAGGCGGGCAGCTGGCCCGCATGCTGGCGCTTTCCGGCGCCCCGTTGGGCCTGCGTTTTCTGGCAATGGATTCGGTTGCCGATGCCTGCGCCAGTCAATTCGCACCGATGGTGGTGGGCGACTACCGCGACGAAGTCGCATTGGCCGAATTCGCGCGTCGCATTGATTGCGCGACCTTCGATTTCGAGAACGTCCCGGCCGAGAGCGCGCAGTGGCTGGCCGAGCGCGTGCCGGTGTTCCCGAGCCCGCGGGCACTGGCAGTGGCGCAGGATCGCCTGCAAGAAAAAACGCTGTTCAATCGATTGGGTATTGGCACGCCGGAATTCCGCGACATCGACACTCGCCTCGCGCTCGACGCGGCGCTGGAGGAAATCGGCGCTCCCTCGATTCTCAAGACGCGGCGGCTCGGCTACGACGGCAAGGGGCAATTCCGGATCAGGACGCGCGCCGACGCCGACGCTGCCTGGTCGGCGCTGGGCGCGCAGGCCGCGACCGTCGGGCTGATACTCGAAGGCTTCGTGGCGTTCGAGCGCGAGTTGAGCGTGATTGCCGTGCGTGGCCGCGACGGCGAGTTCCGCACCTGGCCGATCACCGAGAACTGGCATGAGTCCGGCGTGCTCTCGCTTAGCCTCGCGCCCGCGCAGGTCACGCCCGAACTGGCGCGCTGCGCGATCGACTGCGCGCGCCGCGTCGCCGAGGAACTGGACTACGTCGGCGTGTTCGCGCTCGAGCTGTTCGAGACAGAAGGCGGCCTGCTCGCGAACGAAATGGCCCCGCGGGTGCACAACTCCGGTCACTGGACGATCGAAGGCGCCGAGACCTCACAGTTCCAGAACCATCTGCGCGCCGTGCTCGGCCTGCCGCTGGGCAGCACGGCGGCGCGAGGGGTGTCGTGCATGCTGAACTGGATCGGTGCGATGCCTGATGCCGCGCCCATCCTGGCCCAGGCCGGCGGCCATTGGCACGACTATGGCAAGAGTGCACGCGATGGCCGCAAGGTCGGACATGCGACGCTGCGCGCCGACGATGGCGCATTGCTGGCGCAGGCGCTGCGTGAGGTCGGGGGCAAACTGGGTCGCGAGGCGCAGGTCCTGCCGGCACTGGCGCGATTGGGCGTTGCCTGAGGCCGAACACGTCTTCCGCGGCGTGCTCGTCGCCGCAATCAATGCTGCGCCAAGGCCCGCCGCAACGCGTGTAATTCCTCATCCAGTGCGGAGGAGTCGGCCGCGGGCACACGCGATTACCGGCGCATTGCACTGCCCCCGATGTGAGCTTGTTCGGGTGACGGTTCCGAAGCTTCGGCGTTGAGGCCGAACACCACCACGTGCTCCAGATCCAGCCGCACTCGTATCTTTTCGCCTGGCGCGTGTTGCAAATGACTGGGGAACAGCGCACTGACTTCCTCGCCATCGGGCAGGCGCAGGGTGTAGAAAATTTCCGCACCGCGAAAAGCCGCCGAGACCACGAACGCCTCGATGCCGTCGCTGCCGTCGGGCTGGACATCGTCGGGGCGGATCAGCACCTGCACCGCGGTGCCGGCCGCAATGGTCAGCACGGCGCCGGTCCGCAAACGCCCCAGGGTCGATTCCACCGTGTTGGCGTCGAGCACGCGCGCGCGCAGAAAACGGCCCTCGCCAACGAAGCGCGCCACGAACGGCGACACCGGACGGTGATACACCTCGAAACTGCTGTCCCATTGTTCCAGCCGCCCGGCATGCATCACCCCAATGCGATCGGCGAAGGCGAAGGCCTCGTCCTGGTCGTGCGTGACGAGCAGCGCGGCGAGGCCGAGGCGTTTGAGCAGGCTGCGCAATTCCTCTCGCAGGCTGACGCGCAGATGCGCATCGAGGCTGGAAAAAGGTTCGTCCAGCAACAGCAAGTCCGGACGCGGCGCGAGCGAACGCGCAAGCGCAACGCGTTGCTGCTGGCCGCCGGAGAGCTCGTGCGGATAGCGCGCGCCGAAGTCCTGCAGACCGAGTAGCGCAAGCGTGTCGTGGATGCGCGCAGGACGCTCGACGCGCGCCAGCGCTTGCAGCCCGAAGCCGACGTTCGCTGCCACGTCCAGATGCGGAAACAACGCCAGATCCTGGAACACGAAGCCGAGGCCGCGTTGTTCGGGCGCGTGCGCGTGCGTGAGGCTGGAAACCGTGCGGCCCCGTAGTTCGATGCGTCCAGCTCGCAACGACTGGAAGCCCGCGATGGCGCGCAGCAAGGTGGTTTTTCCGCAGCCGCTGGGCCCGAGCAGGCAGCCGAGTTCCCCCGGTGCCAGCGTGAAGGACACGTTGCGAACTACTCGCTGCTCGCCGATGTCGCAATCGACATCGTGCAGGGCCAGCAGCGGCGCGATCATTGCGAAAGGGGCGTCGTGATTACGACATCCGACCCGCGACGAAATCCCAGTTCACCAGCGCCCAAAACGCCTCGACGTATTTCGGCCGCGCATTGCGATAGTCGACGTAGTACGCGTGTTCCCACACATCGCAGGTCAGCAGCGGCGTGTCGGCGCCGGTCAGCGGCGTGGCGGCGTTGGGCGTGCTCACCAACCCGAGCGAACCATCCGGACGCAGCACCAGCCAGGCCCAGCCGGAGCCGAAGGTGGTGATCGCGGTCTTGGTGAATTCTTCCTTGAACGCGGCGAACGAACCCCAGGTCTTGGTGATTGCGTCTGCGAGTTTGCCGGAGGGTTCACCGCCGCCCGGATTCAAACCCGATGCCGGCTTCAGACAGTTCCAGTAGAAGGTGTGATTCCACACCTGCGCGGCATTGTTGAACATGCCGCCCTGGGATTTCTTCACGATGGTCTCGAGCTCGGCGTTCTCGAACTCGGTCCCCTTGATCAGATTATTGAGATTGGTGACATAGGTCTGGTGATGCTTGCCGTAATGGAAATCGA